>NZ_PSQO01000001.1:0-119210 GCF_003000705.1 Acinetobacter sp. AR_0276
TCAGTGCCAGACAGTCGGTACAGCTGCTGTATATCATCCGTGAAAGCCTGAGCAATGTTGTACGTCATGCTCACGCCAGTACAGCCGTCATTTCTGTAAAGCGCAATTTCACTCAGCAGCTGCACATTCAGATTGCAGATAATGGCCGCGGCATACAGGCAGGACGGAAACGGCCGGACAGTTTCGGACTGGAAATTATGCAGGAACGAGCCGAACGGATTGGTGCTGTGCTCAGTATCCGCCCGAATCGTCCCTGCGGCACCTGCGTTGAACTGATATTAGACCTGAGCACTGGAGGGAAGTGAGATGAATAAAATTGCAGTCAGTATTGTAGATGACCATGCGCTGTTCAGGCGCGGTGTGGCGGATATTATCCGCCAGTCCGAGCATTTTGATGTACAGCAGGAATACAGCTGCGGATCAGCATTTTTGTCAGCACTGGACACCGCGAACATTGAATTGCTGCTGTTGGATGTACAGATGCCGCAGATGAGCGGCATTGAGGTACTAAAATGCATCCGTGAACGCAATGTCGATCTTAAAGTGATTATTTTAACTGCCAGCCTGGAGGACAGCATTGTATTGGATGCCATTCGTCTGGGTGCCAATGGCTTTTTGCCCAAAGATACCTTGCCGGAAGATATTCTGCTACAACTGCATCAAGTCATACAGGGCAGGACCGTACTGCATGCCGATGGGGTAGCTTTGCTGGCGCAGCAAGTCCGGCAGCAGACGTCACCCTTAGCCGCTGCCTTGCATAAAACCTCTGAACAGGTGCTATTGCAGCGTAAACTTCTGTCGGAAATGACACAGCGGGAGCAGGAAACGTTAAAGCTGATCGCAAAAGGCTTGAACAATAAACTGATTGCCCGTGAATTAGGCATCAGTGACGGTACGGTAAAAGTCTATGTGAAAAGTCTGCTACGCAAACTGAATGTGCATTCACGGCTGGAGCTTTCCGTGTGGGTGCATCAGCAGCTTAACACTGCAGATTTTGATATTTATCCCTCTTCTTCCGTTTAAGGTTCACCGTGCGAGTAATGCTGATATGTCGAAAATAGCGCTGCCTTCCAGCAAAGATGGGCTGAATATGGACTTGAATCAGGATTGGCCTGAACTGTTTGACCAGTTTGCCGATATTGCACTATTGCTGGATAGTCATGGCGTGATTCAGCGCAGTAATCGTACCTGGCACAACTTGCTACAGCTGCAACCGGATGCTGCAGCACAGCGCTTACCCTTGAGCTACTGGCTGTATTCCGAAGATAGTTTGACCTTCCAATGTGCCCTCATGGCCGGACGGCCGTGTAAGCTAGCACTGCGCCTGTTAATCCCGGAACAGCCCTTGGTATGGTTTGATCTGTCGCTGCAGCCGATCTGTGCCGGTGCCGGAAAAAACCAGTTGCGGGGATGGTGCATTTTAGGCACGGAGCAGACGCAAAAAATCCGGCAGCAAGAACTGCAGGATGCACAGCAGCGCAGTCTGCATGATTTGCTTTCGCGCCTGCCGGTCATGCTGTACCGTTCACGCAATGACTGGAACTGGACTATGGATTATGTCAGCAGCGGCTGTCAGCAGATAACCGGTTATCACAGTGAGCTGCTGATCAATACGCCGCGCTACGGACAGCTGATTCATCCCGATGACCAGCAGTACGTCTGGGACAGTATCCAGTTGGCTGTGCAGCATCATCGCGTATTTCATTTGCACTACCGCATTATTACTGCCCAGAACAGCATACAGCGGGTACAGGAAATCGGACAGGGTCTATATTCGCAAAGCGACATGGTGCTGGGTCTTGAAGGCGCTGTATTTATCCAAAACTGAGGGAATGCAAGCCGCTAAAGCGGCATGACCCCAGGTCAGTATCCCATTGTGCATACCCCATCTGAGGAATTTCGAAAAGATCTAGGCCTGTCTAAGGTAATGGCATCACGGCAGTTTTGTTTAAAACAGATCACATGGAGATTCACCATGAAACGAGTTGCAATTATTGGGGCAGGGCCAAGCGGGATGGCGCAACTGCGCGCTTTTCAATCTGCGCAAAGCAAGGGCATCGAAATTCCGGAAATGGTATGCTTTGAAAAGCAGGCCGACTGGGGTGGTCAATGGAACTACACTTGGCATACCGGCCTGGATAAACATGGTGAACCGGTGCATAGCAGCATGTACCGTTATCTATGGTCGAATGGCCCGAAAGAATGTCTGGAATTTGCAGACTATACCTTTGATGAGCATTTTGGCCGGCCGATTGGTTCTTATCCGCCACGTGCCGTGCTGTGGGACTATATCAAAGGTCGGGTAGAAAAAGCCGATGTACGCAAATATGTCCGCTTCAACAGTGCGGTGCGCCATGTCGAGTTTCACCCGGACAGCAAACAGTTTTCAGTGACGGTGCATAACCATGTCACCGACGAGATGTATACCGAGACTTTTGATTTTGTGGTGGTGGCTTCTGGACATTTTTCTACCCCCAAAATTCCTGAATATGAAGGTTTCGGCAGTTTTGGTGGGCGGATTTTACATGCCCATGACTTCCGCGATGCACTGGAATTTAAAGGGAAAAATGTACTGCTGGTCGGCAGCAGCTATTCTGCTGAAGATATCGGTTCACAATGCTATAAATATGGTGCGAAGCAGATTATCAGCTGTTACCGCAGTTCACCGATGGGCTATCACTGGCCTGAAAATTGGTCAGAGCGTCCGCAACTGCTGCGGGTCGATCAGACCCATGCCTATTTTGCCGATGGTAGTTCGGCCGAGATTGATGCCATTATTTTATGTACTGGCTATTTGCACAGTTTCCCTTTCATGTCGGAAAGCCTACGTCTAAAAACCGATAACATTCTCTATCCGCTGCACCTGTATCAGGGTGTGGTCTGGGAAGCCAATCCGCAGCTATTTTATTTAGGCATGCAGGATCAGTGGTATTCCTTCAATATGTTTGATGCACAGGCCTGGTATGCGCGCGATGTGATGCTGGGTAAAATTGCCTTGCCGAGTTTTGCCGAGATGCAGGCCGACACCCAAGCCTGGCATGAGGAAGAAAAAACCCTGCAGGATGCAGCAGCCATGTTCAAATTTCAAGGCGACTATATTATGCGCCTGATTGATCAGACCGATTATCCAAGCTTTGATATTGAAGCGGTGCGGCTGACCTTTTTGCAATGGAAAAAACACAAGCAAGAAAACATTATGGCCTTCCGTGACAATACTTACCGTTCATTGATGACCGGGACGATGGCAACGCCGCATCATACGCCCTGGATTGATGCCCTGGATGACTCCCTGGAGGCCTATTTACAGACCGAGGCCAACCTACAGCAAAAGGCAGGTTAGCACGGTCAATGCTTGACCCGTAACACTGCCGGGCAGCCCCATAACACATAGTAACAACCTGGCATACGTTTCTTCTGCAGCAGCTGGTTTCCAGCTGCTTTTTTTATTTCCGCATTAGCTTAAAAATCTCCCCCGCATATCGTGCTTTACCCCTTAGTGGGTATGATTTAGAGGGAATGGCCAGGCGGCGTAAAAACCTTTAAATATTTGATTATGTAGTTCTTATATGAGGTTTCTCAAATGATGGAAGCCATGCACAGTACCCCCAGATATGACACTGTTGAAACGCTGCACTGGAATGCACCCAAGTATGTTCTGGTGTTGCAGCATGCAGCATCGGCAGTGACCCGGAAATTAACCGAAATGAGCAAACAGCATCCGCAAACGGTGCAGCTGATGCTGGACAGTCAACAAGATCCAGCCTTGGCTGGCCTGCTGCATGAACTAGAGACAGTGCTGCAGCAGGAAAAGGCCGGCGTGCGTACCGTGGTCTGCGGTGATGAATCCTTTGTTTGGACAGTACAGCAGTGCCTGGTGGGTACGGGCTGCCTAGATGAGGAAATCAGCTTGATTGCGGATAGCTCCAGCCTGCAAAACCCGCGTAAAAAAGTCTACTGCGTGCACTGCGGTCATACCCAGAACACCGTTAAAGACGAGCTTTGTAGCTGTGAGCAGTGTCAGGTCGAACTGCTGATCCGCAGTCATTTTTCTGAACGCCTTGGCGCCTATATGGGAGTCTGTGCCAATGCGCATCAACCTATGGGAGCACTCAGCGCATGAACCCAACCGTTCCTGTCCATGTAACCCGAATTTATCAAGTTACCCCGATGATTCGCGAATTTACCTTGGCCGCTTTAGATGCCCCCTTGCAGCCGTTTTCTTCCGGCAGTCATGTGATTGTACAGTTGCCAGTTGAAGGCCGCATCATCCGCAATGCCTATTCATTGCTGAATGCCCCGTATGAGCAGCACCAGTATCAAATTGCGGTGCGCTTGCAGGAGAACTCGCGTGGCGGTTCGCAATACCTGCATGAAAACATCCAGGTGGGCGATACCCTAAATATTTCTGCGCCGCTGAATTTATTTTCCCTCAATTCTCAGGCCCAGCATCATGTATTTATTGCCGGCGGCATCGGCATTACCCCGTTCCTGTCGCATATGAAATACCTGCTGCATGCCGGGCACAGTTTTGAACTGCACTATGCCTGTCGTGACGGCATCAGCAATGCCTATGAAGATATGCTGATGCAGCTGTTTCATGACCAGGTACATATTTATTCGGAAAAAACCCAGCGCCGTTTGGATATAAACGCATTGCTGAGCCAGCAGTCCCTCGGCAGCCATGTCTATATTTGCGGGCCAGAGCGTCTGATTCATGCTGTTGTTGACTGTGCACAAATGCTGGGCTGGTCAAAAAAACGTGTGCATTGGGAAGCTTTTTCTTCGCCTGCACCGGGAGTCGCATTTGATGCCGTGCTCAGTAAAAGCCAGCGCCGTATTCATGTGCCCGGCGATTTTAGCCTGCTGGAAGCACTGGAACAAGAAGGCATTGAGGTACCCAATCTCTGCCGCGGCGGCGTATGCGGTCAATGTGCCACGTCCTACAGCCAAGGCGAGGTAGAACATCTGGATCATTATTTAACGGTGCAGGAGCGCTCGGCGCAGTTGATGCCTTGCGTTTCGCGTGCCAAACAAGGCCATTGCCTGCATTTAGACCTATAGCTTTGGGAGATTACGATGACGGTTCAATTTAACCCCAATGAAAATATGCATGATCAGTTTCACTACCATAACAGTGCAAAGGCGATTGCCCGTTTTCCTTTTCCATTTCCCGAAGACCAGTATATGTATTCGGTGAATATTGAGCCTGTTGTTTCAAGGCCGGATAGCATTTTTGAGCATTGGTTCGATGTAGATGAACATTATGTAACGGAAATGAACGAGCGCCGTTTAACCCTGGAAAAGGATCCGAAACGTTGCATTATCATGCCTCACATGCGTCAAGCAAGCTGGGACTTTTTGGAAATGGTGATGCTGCATTATGCGGAAGACTACCCTGAACATTTCCAGCTGGAGCGTGATGGCCTGAACTGGCACTGGGTCAATCAACCATTAAATATCGACGTCCATTTTATTTTTGGTCAGGCAGACAGCTTGCCGATGGAGCCGTTTGAATTTATCAGCCGTCAGTTCCAGGGCGATGTTGCCTTGCTGGATCAGCGTGATGGCGATTTGTTTATGGATACCGGCATGATCACCGGCCCTGCAGACTGGTCACTGAATTTTGATGCCGGCATGAGTTTTAAGCAATGGCACGCCCCTGTACCAAAACTGGCACATAACCTGGGGGTGTTTGAGCGCGCACTCAAATTCCTGCTCAACATTCAGGTTGGCCAGCCCTACCGACGTCTGAATTGGACAATGACCATCAATCCGCGTATGGATACTTCCTCGGAAACCTATCATTTATGGGGACATGAACGCGGTCTGGTCACTGCGGAAAATGCCGGTGAACTGGTGCATTTGCGGGTGGAGCTACAAACAATGCCGCGTCTGGCACGCAGCAATGCACTGCTGTTCAGTATCCGCACTTATCTGATTAGCCTGAATGATTTGACCCGCAACCCGGCATGGGCCAAGCGGCTATACCGCGTAATCCGCGATTTGCCTGAGCCGATCGCAGAATACAAGGGCATCAGTGAATATCGTGAACCGCTGGTGCAATGGCTCAGCCAGTTCGATGGCTTCGATGGCGTAGATGAATAACAGCTCAGTTTCAAAAATTAAGTAATCAGCACATTTTAAAATATTCAATAAGGAAGACCTGTATGGCAAACTCTTGGCGCATTTCTGCATTGGCAGCCCACCACCGTCAGCTCGGTTCAAAATTAGAAGACTGGAACGGCATGGGAACAGCATGGACCTATGATTCGGATATTGCAGATCACTATACGGCTATCCGCACCAAAGCCGGATTGATGGATGTTTCGGGCCTGAAAAAAGTCCATTATGTCGGCCCGCATGCGGAAAGCCTGCTGGAATATGCAACCACCCGCGACATTTCCAAATTGTATCCCGGCAAATCCGTGTATGCGACCATGCTGAATGAGCAAGGAAAATTTGTGGATGACTGCGTGATTTACCGTACCGGACCAAATGCCTTTATGGTGGTGCATGGCACAGGCATTGGCTATGAAATGCTGATTCGCTCAGCGGCTGGGCGTCAGGTTGCGGTACTGTTTGATGATGACCTGCATGATTTATCGCTGCAAGGGCCATTGGCCGTGGACTATTTAGCTCAACATGTCGCGGGCATTCGTGATTTGCCCTATTTTCACCATCTGCAAACCAAACTGTTTGGTGCGCCTGTCATGATTTCACGTACCGGCTATACCGGCGAACGCGGCTATGAAATTTTCTGTAAGGCGGCCGATGCACCGATGATCTGGGAAACCATTCTCAGTACCGGCGCTGAATATGGCATTATTCCCTGTTCATTTACCACGCTGGACTGGCTGCGTACAGAAAGTTATTTACTCTTCTTTCCGTATGATAATTCAGAATATTTCCCCTTCGAGAATGATGTCTGCGGCGACACCTTGTGGGAACTCGGCCTGGATTTCACGGTTTCACCGCATAAAGGCGAATTCCGCGGCTGCTATGAGCATCGCCGTTTAAAAGGCAAAGAACGCTTTAAAATCTTCGGTGTATTGCTGGAAGGCGATCAGGTGCCTGCAATGGGAGATACCTTATGGGACGGCAATCAGCAAGTGGGGGTCATTACCTGCGGTATGCATTCGCCGCTGACCGGTAAAACCGTGGCCATCGCACGTCTGGATGTGCCTTATGCAGAGCAGGGTAAAGCCCTGCAGGTCAAAGGCAGCCTGGAGGTAAATGCAATCGCGCATACCTTGCCATTTGATGATCCCGAGAAATTAAAACGTACCGCAAAAGGCTAAGTAGCCAGCAATCCACTCAGCCTAAAAAATCCTGCTAACTGCAGGATTTTTTTAGGTGTTCTATTTGACCCGTTTGAGCAGCCGATGAGTCTGGAGCTGAGCCTGCTTTAAATTGATGGGAAGCCGTTTTCCTATTCCCTTTTATTTGAATGACGCGCATGGACATGACCTGCGATGTAGACATGTAGCAAGTTGCAACACATCTCGAGAATAGCGGCATAGGTCATAGTCGTAGAAGGTATTTTAGAATCCTTGAACAAGGGCAGAAACGCTGCAACAGGCTTTCAGAGGGGTAGTCAGAATTGTACCCGGCTGGCAATAAAAGCGTTGAGTTCAGTCTTATGTGTCCCCAAACCCCACTTGCCGGGTAATTCAGTGTTTAACTTTTGCGAGGGTGATCAAACCAAAGGGTGGGGGGATAGGATTGAGCATAACACTAAATGGCGTCCATACCGGTTTCACCAGTGCGGATACGTACCACTTGTTCCAGCGCGCTGACAAAAATTTTACCATCGCCAATTTTGCCCGTAGCGGCAAATTTGCTGATAATTTCAATTGCTGATTCGACCTGATAGCTCCGGACGGCCACTTCCAATTTCACTTTCGGCAAAAAATCGACCCTGTATTCGGCACCGCGGTACATTTCGGTATGGCCTTTTTGACGGCCTGCGCCTTTGACTTCGGTCACGGTCATACCATGAATGCTGTGTTTGTTGAGCTCTTCACGGACATCGTCCAATTTGAATGGTTTGATAATGGCGGTGATTAGTTTCATACAGTACCTCTTAATTTTATTGTATTCATTTTCATTCTTGAACAAGTTTTATTTTGCAAGAATGATGCCATTTTTCATTTTAAAATCATATCAATAGCAATCGATACATTTGTACGGCCAGTCTGGTTTTTCCACCTGAGTGGCCGTACAGCTGCGCTGGTGATGCGCTTAGCTTTCACTTAGGCCTTATTTAAATACCACCGTACGGTCATCATTAAGGAATACGCGGTGTTCGACAAAGTATTTCACCGCTTTGGACAGCGCGACTGTTTCGGTATCACGCCCCACCGAGACCAGGTCATCCGGCAAATAGGCATGGTCGACCCGCTGCACTTCCTGCTCGATAATCGGACCTTCGTCCAGATCACCGGTGACAAAATGTGCCGTGGCCCCGATCAGTTTGACGCCACGTTCAAAAGCCTGGTGATAAGGCTTGGCCCCTTTAAAGCCAGGCAGGAATGAATGGTGAATATTGATGGCGCGTCCTGCCAGCTGGCGGCACAGGTTGTCTGACAGGATCTGCATATAGCGCGCCAGAATCACCAGTTCGGTACCGGTTTCATCCACAATTTTCAGCAGTTCCTGTTCCTGCTGTGCTTTGGTCTCTTTGGTCACCGGCAGATAGATAAAGCGCAGGCCTTCACGTTCTGCAATCGGACGTAAATCCAGATGGTTGGACACCACTGCAGTAATCTGGAAATCCAGTTCGCCTTTATGATGGCGATACAGCAGGTTGAGGAAACAGTGATCAAATTTGCTGACCAGGATCATGACTTTCATCGGTGCGCTGCAGTCATAGAAGGTGGCCTGCATCGCGAACTGCTGTTCGACTTCGGCAAAGCTGGCTTTCAGGCTGTCAATATCGCCACTGGCGTCATTGAAACGGAAGACAATACGGGTAAAGAAATAGCCGGTGGTCTCGTCATCATACTGTGCCATTTCACTGATATAGCAGCCGTTCTGGGCAAGGCAGCCGCTGATGGCGGCAACGATGCCGGATGCAGCCGGGCAACGGATTTTTAGAATATATTGGGCTGAAGTGTGCTGCGTCATGGTCGATTTGCTCCGGTATTTAAGGCAGTCAAAACTCAGGTGCTCAAGATGGATATTCTTAAGAGTAAATTTAATTTCTTGTAAAAATTTATATAAAAACACACGCCGTTGTCCATATTTCTTGTTTAAATTCAGCTACTTTTTATGAGTATGCCTTTAGAGGTATAGGTAAAATTGGCCAGCCATCGCAGTATTAAAATCAGCCGTATGCTGAGCTGATCCGGCATAAAACTTAATTCAGGGAGTCAATACAGATGGCATGGATAGTTTTAGTTCTGGCCGGTATTTTTGAGATTATCTGGGCCTATTCCATGAAACTTTCAGCCGGTTTTAGCAAACCGATCCCCACCCTCATGACAGTGGTTTTTGTAATTTTAAGCTTTCTGCTGTTGAGCTATGCCATGCGTACGCTGCCCCTAGGCACGGCTTATACCATTTGGTCGGGCATAGGTGTGGTCGGGGCATTTTTGCTGGGCATCTTGATCTTGGGCGAGCAGGCCACCTTGATGCGTATTTTAGCCGCCGTTTTGATTACGGCTGGACTGCTATTGATGAAATTTTCCGAGCTCTCCTGATCTGCAATTTGGTGCAGGCCATCAAGCAGATGCGCAGTTTTAATGCATAAAATATTCATATCAGGAATAAATACCGGATTTAGCCGGCATCAAACAGGCCAAATCGGTTATTGGCAAACTTGGCGCGGTATTTGCTTTTTATCAATTGAACTTTGTAAAAGGAGAATGCGATGAGCTATCCGGAACACTTTGTGATTAAGAAAATTCGCTTATTAACACCGACCACCTGTGAGGTGTATATGCTGAATATGAACAAAAAGTTTATGAAAGGCTGGCTGATTCGATGCAATCAGGGTCTGGTTCAGCAGTTTCATGAACAGATGAATCATTTGATGCAGTCTGCCCAGCCTTTTCAGGCATTGTTACAGCTGAAGCAGTTTCATCGGGTAGAGGTTTTATGTTAAGCCAAATCTAGCCAGCAGGAGATTAATTTCCTGCTGGTGCTTTCGCACATATTAATAAAAATCAATAATTTAAAAAACTTTCCTAAAAATAAAAAAACTTTCCTAAAGCCGTAGACGGCTGAAAAAAAATCCTATATAAATTCTCACAGAGAAAAAAATTTTCCTAAAGAGAAAATTAAATATCGCATAGAAACTCATTTTAAAGATTGAGAATTTATAGGAAGCACCCCTATGCCCCAGAACGCTCCAGCCCAATATATTCTAAAAATCCGTTGCCCGGCTGCATCCGGCATCGTTGCCGCCATCAGCGGCTGCCTTGCCCAGAACGGCTGCTATATCAGTGAAATGGCACAGTATGATGACGAGACCACCGGCTATTTCTTTACCCGTATTGTCTTCCGTTTCAATGACGCCAGTGGCGATATTGACAGCCTGAAAGCCAGCTTTGCCGAAGTCGAACAGCAGTTCGCGATGCAGGCCACCTTCTATGACTGCAGCGCACCGATGAAAGTCATGATCCTGGTCAGCAAATTTGATCACTGTTTCCTCAACCTGCTGTATCGCCATCATAAAGGCGAACTGGATTTCCAGATTACTGCAGTGGTGTCCAACCATCTGGATTTACGTCCGATTGCAGAACGTGAAGGCCTGCGCTTTATCTATCTGCCGGTGACCAAAGAGACCAAAGCACAGCAGGAACAGGAACTGCTGAAAATTGTGGATGAAACCGGTACCGAACTGGTGATTCTGGCGCGCTATATGCAGATCCTGTCAGACAACCTGTGCCGCCAGCTGGCAGGACGCGCCATCAATATTCACCATTCATTCCTGCCTGGCTTTAAAGGGGCCAAGCCTTATCACCAGGCTTTTGAACGTGGCGTCAAACTGATCGGGGCCACGGCACATTTTGTCACCGGTGATCTGGACGAAGGTCCGATTATCGAGCAGGAAGTGCAGCGGGTCGACCATGCCTATTTGCCGGATGACCTGGTCTCGGTGGGGCGTGATACCGAAACAGTCGCGCTGTCCAAAGCGGTGAAATACTTTGTCGAACACCGCGTATTCCTTAATGATGACCGTACGGTGGTATTTAAATGAACATAGCCATTCAAGAACATTCACAGCCGCTGATTATTGACGGCAAAGCAACTGCACAAACCGTTTTGGACGAGATCAAAAGCGAAGTGCAGCAGATGAAAGCGCAAGGTATTGAGCCTTGCCTTGCAGTAGTCCTGGTCGGAGATGATCCGGCCAGTCATGTCTATGTGCGCAACAAGGTTGAAAAAGCGCTGTATGTCGGCATCCGCTCACTGGAATACCGCATGTCAGCAGATACAGATGCTGACACGCTGCTGCAGAAAATTGATGAACTGAATGCAGATGCCACCGTGCATGGCATCCTGGTGCAGCTGCCGTTGCCGGCACATATTGATGAAACGGCGGTGTTGCAGCGCATTCATCCGCTTAAGGATGTTGACGGTTTCCACAGTGAAAATGTCGGCGGTCTGAGTCAGGGCCGTGAGGTGTTAACCCCATGCACACCGACCGGATGTATTCGCCTGCTGAAAGACACCTTGGGGCCGGATCTGTCCGGACTGCATGCTGTGGTGGTGGGTCGTTCCAACATTGTCGGCAAGCCGATGGCGGCGCTGTTATTAAAAGAAAGTTGCACCGTCAGCATTGTCCATTCACGCACCCAGAATATTCGCGACATTTGCAAAAATGCCGACATTCTGGTGGCAGCGGTCGGTAGGCCGAAAATGATCGATGCATCCTATTTAAAACCGGGTGCAGTGGTCATTGATGTGGGGATTAACCGCATTCAGGAAAACGGCAAAAACCGTCTGGTCGGAGATGTCGATTATGACGATGCGCTGTCTGTGGTCAAAGCCATCACGCCTGTTCCGGGTGGTGTCGGTCCCATGACCATTGCCTACCTGATGAAAAATACCCTTGATGCTGCGCGTATGCAGGCAAACATTTTTAAAAAATAAGCTAGCGGCATTGGAAAAGATGCCTTGGAGAAGAAATTATGCCACTTGGTTTGCTCAAATACGGATTAAGCAGTGAATATCCTGTTGAAGTTGATTTGCCTCCACCGAAGGAGCTGAAATCACACTATGACGTAGTGATTATTGGCGCTGGCGGTCATGGTTTGGCAATCGCATATTATCTTGCAAAATATCAAGGCATCACCAATGTTGCTGTGCTGGAAAAATCCTATCTTGGCGGTGGTAATACGGCGCGTAATACTGCGGTGATCCGTTCCAACTATCTGACCTCAGAAGGAGTGAAGTTCTATTCAGAATCGGTTGATTTATTTAAAAACCTGTCCAATGAATTTGACTTCAACATCATGTATTCAGAGCGCGGCCAGCTGACTTTGGCGCATACCGATTCTACTGTGCGTGCCTTCCGCCAGCGTGCCGAAGTGAACAAGCATTTTGGTGGTCGTACCGAAATGATTGACCGCCAGCAAATTAAGGAGCTGGTACCGTGTCTGAATCTTGATCCCGCGCATTTGCCTGTTCTGGCAGGACTCTGGCATATGGATGGTGCCACAGCACGGCATGATGCCGTGGCCTGGGGCTATGCCAAGGAAGCGGCGAAACGCGGCGTGGAAATCCACCAGCTGACTGAAGTACAGGATTTTGTGACTGAAAAAAACCAGGTCACGGCGGTAAAAACCAACCGTGGCAGCATCAAGTGTGGCTGCGTGGTACAGGCGATTGCCGGCGCTTCCAGCATTTTAATGAACAAGCTGCATATCAAGTCGCCGATTCATACCTTCCCGCTGCAAGCCATGGTGTCCCAGCCGTTTAAACCGTTTATCAATCCTTTGGTCAGTTCATCTGCTTTGCACTGCTATGTGCAGCAAACCAGCCGCGGTGAAATTGTCTTTGGTGGCGGTTCAGACCCTTATCCGCTGTACAACACCCGTTCTACCCTGGATTTAAAAGAAAGCCTGCTGGCTCATGCCATTGAAATGTTCCCGTTTATGGCCAATGTCAAACTCATGCGCCAATGGGCTGGCATGACCGACATGACGCCTGACTACAGCCCGATTATGGGCAAATCGCCTTATGACAATTATTACCTGGATGCAGGCTGGGGCACGTGGGGCTTTAAATCCACCCCGATCTGTGGCAAGACCATGGCGGAACTTGTGGCGACTGGCCGTACGCCGGATCTGATCAAGCCATTTGAATTGTCGCGTTTCAGCCGCTTCCAGCAAGTCAATGAAATGGGCGCCACTGCGGCGAGCCATTAAGGAGTAAACCCATGAAAATAATGATTTGTCCTTTAAATGGTCCAAGAAATATCAGTGAATTTAGTTATGGCGGCGAGCTGAAAACCATGCCGGACCAGAACACCTGCAGCAATGAAGAATGGGCAGATTATGTGTTCAATAAAAGCAATATTGCCGGTGTGGTACTGGAATGGTGGATGCATACCCCAAGCAGTTATTGGTTTATTGCCGAGCGCCATACAGTGAGCGATGAAATTCTGCGTACCTTTGATGCCAAGGAAATGTTTAGCCAGCGCATCGATTTTGAAAATCCGCCAGCTACAGAAAAAACAGCAGAACAGGCTGCTAAACAGGAGGTATCCGCATGAGCAATCTAGATTTAAACCGACTGCCTTTGCCGTATGGCATTTTGATTGACCGCAACCAGCCTGTGACTTTTCAGTTTGATCAGCAGACTTTTCAGGGCTATGCGGGCGACAGTATTGCCAGTGCCTTGATTGCCAATCAGCGCTGGATTATGTCGCGCTCTTTTAAATACCACCGTCCGCGTGCACCTTTAACCATGGCGGGACAAGATGCCAATACGCTGATTCAATTGCCGCAGGAGCCGAATGTACTGGCAGATAGCACCGAGATTGCAGCGCATCTGTCGGCAATGGGGCAAAACTATGCTGGCTCGTTAATGAAAGACAGCGATGCGTTTTTAGGCAAATTCTCAAAATTTATGCCTGTCGGCTTCTATTACCGCTCATTCTACAAGCCTAAAGGGGTCTGGAAGCTGTGGGAGACCATGATCCGTAAAAAAGCCGGGCTGGGGGTGCTGGATCTGAATTTTCAGCCTGAATACTATGACAAAGCCTATCTATTTACAGATATTGCCATTATTGGTGCCGGTCCGGCCGGCTTGCAGGCAGCGTTAACCGCCGCGAATGCCGGCATGAAAGTGTTGTTAATTGAACAGGATAAAATACTGGGTGGTAGCCTGCATTATGCGCGTTTTGATGCCGAGGGTAAAAAAGCCGCTGCATGTGCAGCCAAACTGATTGCGCAAGTAGAACAGCATGAAAACATTAGCGTGCTGAAACAAGCCATTTGTAATGCCTGGTTTACCGATCATTATTTACCGGTCATTCAAGGCAAGCGTATGTATAAAGTCCGTGCCAAGCAATGCATTGTGGCCAGCGGCAGTTTTGACCAGCCAGTGGTGTTCCGCAACAACGACTTGCCCGGTGTGCTGTTGACCAGTGCCGTACAGCGTCTGGTCAAACTGTATGGGGTACGGCCCGGCCAGAAAACGGTTATTTTAACCGGTAACGATGACGGCTATCTGGCCGCCCTAGATCTGGCCGAAGCCGGTATCTCTGTGGCCGCCCTAGTCGACATGCGCGCCGGTGCAGAAGATCCCGCTTTGCAAAAAGCGGTTGAACTGCACCACATTCCGGTCTATCTCAGCAGTACCGTGTATGAAGCCTTGCATAGCAAGGACATGCAGCATCTGACCGGAGTCGATATACGCAGTATTGTTGCAGAAGGCCAGGTGGGTACACACAGCAAGAAAATTGATTGTGATGTGCTGGCCATGTCATCCGGTTATATGCCGGTGTACCAGCTGCTGTGTCAAGCCGGTGCCAAACTGAACTATAACGACAAAAAGGCACAGTTCAGCATTTCCGGTTTACCTCAGGGATTGCACATTAGCGGCTCTGTTGCCGGTGTGCATCAGCTGGACAATGTTCTGCATGATGCAGTGCAAACCGCCACGGATGCAGTGAATGCCATTTTGGGCAATGCTGCTACAGCAGCGAAAAAACCTGTTGTCGAAGCAGCGGTGAATTTCCCATGGCCAATTTTCGCGCATCCTAAGGGCAAAGAATTTGTCGATTATGATGAAGACCTGCAAATCCGCGACATTATTAATGCCACCAAATCGGGCTACCGTGATGTACAGCTGGTCAAGCGTTTTTCTACTGTGGGTATGGGACCTTCTCAAGGCCGTCATTCAGCCTTGCCTACTGCGCGTCTCGTGGCAAAATATACAGACCGCACAGTGAGCGAAACCGGGGTGACGACCGCCCGTCCACCGTTCACTGCAGAAAAATTGGCGCATATTGCGGGACGCGGTTTTGATCCTTTCCGTCAGACCGCCATGCATCAACGCCATATTGAGGCCGGTGCACAAATGATGCCAGCAGGCAACTGGCAGCGTCCGGCCTATTATGGTGACGTCTCTGGCCGTTTGCAGCATATTGAAAACGAAGTGCGCAATGTACGTCAGAATGTCGGCATGATTGATGTATCTACTTTAGGCGGATTAGATCTTCGCGGGCCTGACAGCGGCGAGTTCCTCAACCGATTATATACCTTTGGTTTTGTAAAATTACCGGTGGGTAAAACCCGTTATGCAGTCATGACTGCCGAAGATGGCGTGGTGATAGACGATGGTGTTGCCGGGCGTTTAAGTGAAAACCACTTTTATGTTACCGCAACCACCAGTGGGGTAGACCGCATTTACCAGCAAATGCTGAAATGGAATGCGCAGTGGCGCTTAAATGTCGATATAGCCAATGTCACGTCGGCATTTGCGGCGGTGAATATTGCCGGTCCGAATTCCCGCAAAGTGCTGCAAAAGGTCTGTCAGGACGTGGACTTCAGTGCAGCAGCATTTCCCTACCTGGGTTTGCGCACCGGAACCATTCAGGGCATTGCTGTGCGTATCTTGCGCGTTGGCTTTGTAGGCGAATTGGGCTATGAAATTCACTTCCCTGCACGTTATGGCGAGTTCATGTGGGATCTGCTGATGCAGGCGGGTCAAGAGTTCTCCATGAAGCCTTTTGGGGTGGAAAGCCAGCGACTACTGCGTTTGGAAAAGGGTCATATCATTATCAGTCAGGATACCGATGGCATGTCGCATCCTAAAGAAGTGGACTTAGGCTGGGCTGTAGCGAAAAGCAAGCCATGGTTCGTGGGCAAGCGTTCCATTGCCATTTTGGAACAGCAGCCCATGAAACGCAAATTGGTGTCTTTTGTGCTGGACAAACAGCAGCAAAAACCGCTGGAAGGCCATATTGTGCTGAATGGCGACAAAATTACAGGAAACGTAACTTCGTGTGAATATTCACCCACTCTGGACCAAATTATTGGCATGGCGTATGTCGGTATCGAGCAAAGCGCAGTGGGCCAGCAGTTCCAGATTCGTGTGGAAAAAGGTGCAAGTGTCTACGCCACAGTAGTAAAAGCGCCTTTCTATGACCCTAATAATGCCCGTCAGGAGATCTGATCATGAGTATTTTACCTCAAGCAGAACGCAGTCCCATTCAAAAAACCTGTGCGGCCTATCAGTCTTATGGCGCAGGACGCATGTTTCTTGCAGGCGGTAAGTCCCAGCACATTCAGCAATGTGCAGTGGTGGATTTAACCAATATGCCACGCGTCGGTTTCCGGGGAACCGACAGTGCCAGCTATTTAACTGCAGCGGGTTTTAGATTGCCGGATGAACCCAATCGATTGTGTCATCAGGCCAATGGCAGCATTGTGGCACGGCTGTCTGCGACCGAATATTTAGTGCTGGGTGCAATGCAGGATTTTGGTGAAAGTATAGCCGCACTGGAACAGAGCTGGGAGCTGAGTGACCGCGCCAACTATCTGCTGCCGCGTCAGGATAGCCATGCCTGGATTCAGCTAACTGGGCAATCTGTGGCTTTCATCATGGCTAAGCTGTGTGCCGTCGATTTGTCCGCAGAAGCTTTTGCTGCAGGTCAGATTGCACAGACCTCGGTGGCGCGCATTAATGCTGTGGTGATGAATGTCAGCGATGCCCAGGCGCCGAAATTCAATCTCTTGTGTGACCGGGCTTCTGCACTGTATTTGTGGAATGTCCTGCTGGATGCCATTGCAGAATTTGATGGTCAGGCTGTCGGTATTGACGGGCTGCTCAGCATTGCATAAATAACAATTCTGTTTTCCCCCAACTGTAATCCCCCTGAATGGCTGTTAGCGTAAGCTGGCAGCCATTTGCTTTATGCCCTAGAGTCAGGACAGCAATCAACCTTTATCATAAGAGCGTACAGCCGCCCATTCCAGCACTATGCTTTTAAGCATTCACCATTTACTAAAGCATCGTTTTGATCAAGAAAAAAATTAAATGCTTCAAAGCAATAGGACGAAATCCGTCGTTTGTTCTTGCCACCATGGCTACATGATCGCGCTACCCGATTTCTCTATAATGATGACCCTGTATAGAAAATTTTCCTTGTGGTTTTTTGGGAATGTTCAGCAACCTATAGTGCTGGAGCACTCGGCATTCGATCATACAATCTCAAAGATGTGCTCTGGGAAATGACCGAAAGGAAGCCGTCAGCAAGCTATCTATCCCTGTTTTGCTCATAAGAGAGAATAATTGTTAACCCGTTGACAGGGTACTCAGCAGTTAAAATCCGCAGATGGGCAGTAGCGGGATTTAATCCGCAAAGGGCAGCATAGCCATGTATGCAAATGATGCAAAGCGATGTTTATCCCAAGCCGCCATAAAAAAACAAGGGCCGAAGCCATTGCTGTCCCACAATTTTTCACAAGAGGAAGCTCATTTGAGCTTCCTGTTGTTTTATGGGTATTTTATCGGGTGAAAATAAAGCTTTTAAAGTTCTTCTTTCAAACAAATTCACTTGAATTATTCTGAGTAAACGTTGAACTGTCCAACCTGTTTTCCCTAAATGTTGAGCGAAACTCACCAATAAATAGGCGATCATCGCAATCCAGATTTGTGTCTGAATTGCGTTCCTGCTGCGGCCTAGAAACGCTTTTAATTTGAGATTCTGCTTAATCGCCTTAAAGAACAGCTCAACTTTCCAACGATCTTTATAAATCGCCGCAATGGTGGAGGCGGCTAAATGAAAGTTATTGCTGAGAAAGCTAAAGTGCTTGCCACTTTGCTGATCTCTATATTCAATTCTTCTTAACACTGGGGCTTTTCTTTTTAGGGCATGTGCGCTATTCAGCTGAATGGTTTCATCTTTTAGAATACCTTTGGATTCAAGCACTGGATGTTGCTGGATCACCTGATACACAGATTTAGGCCTAAAACGTGTGACAAATCCAATGTTTTGAGCAGTCAGATTTGCATACCATTGGTAATCGACATAGCCTTTATCAAAAACTACAATGCTGCCAGCAGGAAACTGGAATTTGCGGCCTTGTACCATGTCATTTTCTTTGCCATTTTCAACTGCAACAAACTCAGGAATATCATTGCTGTGATTCAATCCTATGCTGAGTTTCATGCTGGCTTTTGAGTCATGAACTTTGGCCCATTCACTTAAGGAAAGCGACAGGTCAATATGACTGGCATCCAAGGAATACAAGGGATTCTTAAAGCGAAATTTATGAGCTACTTTTGAGTGTTCATAGTATTTAAGCAACTTGTAAAATAGCTGTTGATACAAGGCAGCAGGCTGCTGCTCATTGATTCGTGCCAGCGTGCTTCGGGGAATAGATTTTGCTCCGAGATGACTTAGCTTTTCCTGTTGGCACTCCAAATTGGATTGAATATCTCTCAGACTTTGCCTACAAGAGAATTGAGACATCAATATGGCAATAAACTGATCCCACCGGGAAGCCGCTCTAAATTTCTGTCCAACATGGTGTACTTTAGCAAGTTGTTCAAAATCCTGTCGCACAACAGGTTTAATTAGCTCATGAAATACGGTATTCTGATGTGACAAAACCTGAATCCTGGTCGTTAAAGTGTTTGTTTGCACTCATATTTTAACTGTTAGGACTCAGGTTTTTTTATTTAAAGCAAACTATGGGACAGCAGTGGGGCCGAAGCCCTTGTTACTTGATTTTCCACGGCCTTTAATTATAAGCACGTTCGTTATGATCACTGACATCCAGGCCTTGTTGTTCCTGTTCTGCCGTGACACGTAGCCCCACGGTTTTATCAATGATTTTCAGCAAGATCCAGCTCAAGATGCCGACATAGGCAAAGGTCATCGCAATACTGGCCAGTTGTGCCAAGAATTGCGGGAGCAGGGAAATGCCTTCAACATTGCCGCCCAACTCCGGAATACAGAAAATACCGGTCAGCAGGAAGCCAACCATACCGCCAATGCCATGTAATGAAAATACATCCAGCGCGTCGTCTACGCCGAGCTTTTTCTTTAGTATCATAATCGCGTAATAGCTGGCCATACTGGTGAGCAGGCCAATCACAATTGCACCAAAAGGGCCAACATAAGCGGCCGCCGGGGTAATGCCCACCAAGCCGCCAATGGCACCTGAAGCCAGACCAAAGGCTGTGACATGGCCGGAATACATTTTTTCAGCAAACATCCAGCCGACAATACCACCGCAGGTTGCCAGCATGGTGGTCATCAAAATCAGTGCGGCTGAAGAATTGATGGCCAGAGCCGAACCCACGTTAAAACCGAACCAGCCGGCCCAGAGCAATGCTGCGCCAATCATCACAAATACTACATTGTGCGGCGGCATCGGCGTAGCAGGCCAGCCTTTACGTTTGCCCACCACTATGGCACCAACAAATGCCGTGACCCCGGCGGCAATATGTACCGCAGTACCGCCGGCAAAGTCCAATACTCCCCAGTTATGGAATAATGCACCTTTGCCGCCCCATACCATATGCGCCATTGGGCCATAGACCAGCACTATCCACAGAGATGAAAAAATAACCGTTGCCCGGAATTTCATTCTTTCCGCAAAGCCACCCAGTGCAATACACGGCGTTATCATGGCAAAGGTCATCAGGAACACAATCAAGATATATTCAGGAATGCCACCTGCCAGACTTTCTGCGGTGATGCCCTGCAGCATCAGTTTATCCAGGCCACCGACAATGCTGTTCAGGTTATAAACGCCCTCTTGCATATTAGTGGTATCGGTTGCCAGGCTATATACCCCGGCCACCCATAAAATGCCGACAATCCCGGCAATCGCAAAAAACTGGGTAAATAAAGACAGGATATTTTTGGCGCGGACCATACCGCCATAAAACAGCGCAAGTCCTGGAATAAACATCAGCAGGACAATAACAATAGAAACCATGAGCCATACAGTGGCAGGTCCATCAATCGTTCCCTCAGCGGCAAAAACTGCGCTAGGCGACAGCAGTACACTCAGCATGAGTAACTTCTTCACATTGTTCATTATCATGAATTGCTCCTGAATCTCATGAATATGGATTTACATTAGCTTGACCATTTTTTGGTGGGAATTGGTATTACTAAAGGGAATATTTCTTTCATGATTCAAGATGCAATTCTTATACCACTAGTCTGTAATTAATAATTATTTTATTATTTTTCAAGTATATATTTTTACTTAATTTACAGTTAAACGATCTATCATAATCATTTTAAAGCTAGGACGTCTATATCTCAAAAGAAGTAGTCCTTTAGCCATGGTCAGGTGTTTTCACCCCGGGAAAGCAGATGGGAATTGCCAGTCTCGGCATTGTACTTGCAAAAATAAAAGCAAATGCCCTGAAGCATTTGCTTGGTGAAGTTGAAGAATTTTAAATGGACTAAAATGAAATTTTAATTTATCAGTTGAAAGCTGGCCGTGGCGTTAATTGTTATATGCACGTTCGTTGTGATCGCTGACATCTAGACCGCGCTCTTCCTGTTCCGGGGTTACACGTAAACCGATGGTCTTATCGACGAACTTCATAATCAGCCAGGTCAGCACGCCACAATAAATTACGGTGAGTACAATACTGCCTGCCTGTGCAGCCAACTGGTTCAGCAGGGAAATGTCGGCCACTTTGCCGCCCAGTTGCGGGATGCAGAAAATACCGGTAAGCATACAGCCGACCATGCCGCCTATGCCATGCAGAGCAAAGACATCCAGGGCATCATCAATCCCCATTTTATGCTTCAGCTTGGTCACGGCATAAAAACAGCAGATGGCGGTGATAAAGCCGATCGCCAACGCACCAAAAGGTCCGACATAAGCTGCTGCAGGGGTAATGCCCACCAATCCGCCAATCGCACCTGAAGCCAGGCCCAAAGCCGTGACATGATGGGTATGCATTTTTTCAATCACCATCCAGCCTAAGATGCCGCCGCAGGTCGCCACCATAGTGGTCATCATGGCAATGGTGGCCGATGCATTTACCGCGAATGCAGAACCGACGTTAAAGCCGAACCAGCCTACCCATAAAAATGCTGCGCCGATCATGGTATAGACCACATTGTGCGGGGGAACGGGTGCAGCCGGCCAGCCTTTACGCTTGCCTAATACAATTGCGCCGACTAAGGCGGCAATGCCGGCATTAATATGCACCGCGGTACCGCCAGCAAAGTCCAGAACTCCCCAGGTGTGCATGATTGCACCTTCACCGCCCCAGACCATATGAGTCATTGGTCCATATACCAAAACCAGCCACAGAGCAGAAAACAACACCACCGCGCCAAACTTCATGCGTTCAGCAAAAGCACCTATGGCCAGACAGGGGGTAATGATTGCGAAAGTCATGCCAAAAATGATCAGAATATATTCAGGTACACCGCCCAGCAGAGTATTTTCATCAATACCCACCAGAAAGGCCTTATTTAAACTGCCGACAAAGCTGTAGAGATTGGTTACCCCTGCTTGCATATGGGTTTTGTCTGCACTCATGCTATAAACCACAGTCAGCCACAGTACACAAACCACGCCTGCCACAGCAAAAAACTGGGTATAAATGGACAGAATATTTTTGGCACGGACCATACCGCCATAAAACAGTGCCAAGCCGGGAACAAACATCAGCAGTACCAGCAGTGTGGACAGCATCATCCATACGGTGGAGGCGCTATCCAGATCAGTTTCACCTGCAAAGGCCAAGCCAGGCAGCAGCAGGATCGCTGCGACAATTCTTTTTAAATGATTTACCCACATAGGTTGTACTCCGGATTTTTTTACTAGGCTGTAAAGATCAATATCCCAAAATCAATTCGTTGCAATAATATATTCTTATTGGGAATATTTATTTATTTTTAAGCAAAGCAATTCTTATACCAGAGTTGAATTTTGATCTCTGCAACAGCGGAGGACTGTTGTCGTAAAGGAGGGGGCTGTTGAGATGGCGAAGGGGCAATAAGGGTAGGGCAAGATAAACTTTGATACGCTACCGCACGGTTTATTCGAAGCATATAAACAAAAAAGATGGCACTGCCATCTTTTTTATAAAAACAGGGCCGCTTTATTCGGCCTGGTTATCCCCATAGTTCACCATAGAGATCAAACGGATCGGGACTTTAATCAGTTGTTCTGGGCCATGCGGAATTTCACCATCTAAAGTCAAGCAGTCGCCTGGCTGCATATGAAATACTTCATCGCCATGACGGTACATGATTTCACCTTCAATCAGATACAGCATCTCTGTTCCCGGGTGGGCAAAGGTGGGAAATTCTTCGCTGGCATCATCCATGCTGACCAAATAGGCTTCAAAGTTTTTGCGCGGCCCGCGAGAATGGGTCAGCAGATGATACGTATGCCCTTTTTCGGTACCACGACGCACCACCTCCATTCCTTCGCCTGATTTCACAATCATTGCCCGGCTTTCCTGATGGTCATATTGACTGAATAAGGTGGATAAGGGGATTCCCAGTACTTCACATAGGCGGCTTAGCGTTTCAAGGCTGGTCGAGACCTGGGCATTCTCAATTTTACTCAGCATACCCTGACTGATTTCAGCAGTCTGTGCGACTTCCGCCAGTTTCAAGCCCTGTTCCTGACGGCAGCGTTTGATTTGAATGCCAATGTACTGTTCCAGTTTAAGGCTGTTCTTGTTTTGTCTCATTATGGATCAACTCGCACTGTTTTGAATCTAAATTCTGCTGACTCTTAATCAAAATTAAAAAGCAGCCCCGATGTGGAATGAAAGTATTATCTTATGAAACTTTTATTCTCTTTAGGAATATTAAGGCTTTTAGGCCCCAAGCACAAATTTTTTAACCGATCTAAAAAAGTTGGCAAGAGAATTGCTTTCTCTTTAGGAAAGAAAGTTTCTTCTGCTGAATAATACATTGAATCAAATATCTGTGCATTATTCGAGCCAAATATCATTTTTTGTCATATCGGGAGTATGTCAAATATGTTCCAGCAGGCCATCGTAAAAGAGTTCTTTGAAGAAGAACAGGACATCATTAGCAAGCCCAAGTACCGTGCAGAAGTACAGAAAGTCATTGATGATCATCAATTAAAATATGTATTGGCTCAGTTTGTCGATATTCATGGGTCAGCAAAAACGAAATCTGTACCGATTTCGGGTCTCAAAGCCATTGAAGGTGCAGGGGTAGGTTTTGCCGGTTTTGCCATTTCAGGGATGGGAATGCAGCCGCATGGTCCAGACTTTATGGTGAAAGGTGATTTATCTTCTTTAACACCGGTACCCTGGCAGCCCGGTTATGGCCGTGTGGTCTGTGAGGGCTATGTCAACGGCAAACCGCATCCCTACGATTCTCGCTATGTACTGCGCAAACAAGTTGAGCGCCTGTCGGCTAAAGGCTGGACCCTCAATACCGGCCTGGAACCTGAATTCAGCTTGTTCCGCCGTGGTGAAGACGGCAAACTGAAAGCAGTCGATGAGTCAGACAATCTGGACAAGCCCTGCTATGACTATAAAGGTCTATCCCGTTCACGCCAGTTCCTGGAACGGATTACCGAGGCTTTAATTCCAGTCGGTTTTGATATTTACCAAATTGACCATGAAGATGCAAACGGCCAGTTTGAGATTAACTATACCTATAGTGATGCCATGAACTCGGCGGATATGTTCACGTTCTTCCGTATGGCGGCCGGTGAAATTGCCAATGATTTGGGCATGGTCTGTTCATTTATGCCCAAGCCAGACCCGAAACGTGCCGGCAATGGCATGCATTTCCACTTGTCGATAGGCAGTGCAGAATCCAGCAACCTATTTAATGATGACAGTGATCCGCAAGGCATGGGCTTGTCAAAAATGGCCTATCACTTTATTGCAGGGTTGCTTGAGCATGGTCCGGCCCTGTGTGCCTTCTGTGCCCCAACTGTGAACTCATATAAGCGCCTGGTGGTGGGTCGCTCCCTTTCAGGTTCGACCTGGGCACCGGCATTTATTGCCTATGGTTCAAATAACCGCTCCGCCATGGTTCGTATCCCTTATGGCCGTATTGAACTGCGTTTGCCGGATGCCGGTTGCAACCCTTATTTGGTTTCTGCAGCGATTATTGCTGCCGGCTTAGACGGTATTGAACGTGAACTGACCCCGCCACCTGCATGCAATGAAAACCTGTATACCTTGAGTTTGGAAGAAATTGCTGCACGTGGTATTGGCACCCTGCCTCAATCCCTGAAAGAAGCTGTCGAGGCTCTAAAAGCAGATCCGCTGTTTAGAGAAACTCTCGGTGCTGAAATAGTTGACGAATTCATCCTGCAAAAAAGCATGGAATGGGTTGAATACAGCCGCCATGTTTCAGATTGGGAAATTCAGCGCTATACCGAATTTTTCTAAACTTTATTTTCACCCCATAGCGTCCCTAGGACATGAATTAAAAAGAGCATTTAGCGGAGAACAATTATGTGCGGAATCGTAGGCTTATACTTAAAAAATCCAGCTTTGGAATCACAACTCGGTAAACTGTTTGAACCGATGCTGGAGTCGATGACCGGGCGTGGTCCTGACAGCGCAGGCTTTGCCATTTATGGTGACGAAGTGTCTGAGGGCTGGGTCAAACTCACCTTGCAGTCGGTTGAAGATGAATTTGACTGGTCTGCATTTGCAGAAGCACTGAAAGCGGAACTGAACACCGACATGGACTGGTTCCAAAACGCCACGGCTGCAGTCATTAAAGCAAAATCTGATGAACAAACAGTGCGCGCGGCGATTGGCAAAATTGCCCCACAGCTCAAGATCATGAGTGTCGGTCAAAGTATTGAAATTCTTAAAGGTATGGGTTTGCCGGTCGAAATTTCTGAGCGTTTCGGTTTAGCGAATATGAAAGGCAGTCACATTATCGGTCATACCCGGATGGCCACTGAAAGTGCAGTGACTATGGAAGGCAGTCATCCATTTTCTACCGGCGCTGATTTATGTTTAGTGCATAACGGTTCTCTGTCTAATCATGCCCGTTTACGCCAGGAGTTAAAACGTGAAGGCATCAGCTTTGAAACAGATAACGATACCGAAGTGGCTGCAGGCTATCTGACTTGGCGTTTACAGCAAGGGGATTCTCTGGCAGAAGCACTGAACAACGCATTGGATGATCTGGACGGTTTCTTTACCTTTGCCATTGGCACCAAAAACGGTTTTGCCGTGATCCGTGATCCGATTGCCTGTAAACCGGCAGTGTTGGCAGAAACCGATGACTATGTGGCCATGGCCTCCGAATATCAAGCCTTGGCATCATTGCCGAATATTGACAAAGCCAAGGTTTGGGAACCAGAACCAGCCACCTTATATGTTTGGCAACGCAGTGCAGATCAAGCCGCCTAAGAATGACCCAGAATAGAAAACAGGAATAACCCTATGAATACAGCATTTGCAGAAAAAATCAGCACTTCAATTTTAAAAGATGAATTTGATTTAAGCGTAGACAGCATCCGTGATTTAAACCAGGCCCTGCATAGCAAAGAACTGACCGACAGCATTGTAGACTGGAAAGTCAGCAATCCAGGCGGCCAGCATAATATTGCAGTTGGCATTAAAGCCCCTGTGAATGTCACCATTGACGGCCATGCCGGATATTACTGCGCCGGCATGAATCAAGAAGCTCATGTCATCGTCAACGGTAATGTTGGGGTGGGCGTAGCTGAAAATATGATGTCAGGTTCAGTGTATATCAAAGGCAATGCCTCTCAAGCAGCAGGCGCAACAGCGCATGGTGGTCTGCTGGTCATTGAAGGGGATGCTGGGGCACGCTGTGGCATTTCAATGAAAGGCGTCGATATTGTGGTAGGCGGCAGTATTGGACACATGAGCTGCTTCATGGGACAGGCTGGCCGTCTGGTGGTTTGTGGTGATGCAGGCGACGCGTTGGGCGACTCGCTGTATGAAACCAGAATTTATGTCAAAGGTGTGGTGAAGTCTCTAGGTTCAGACTGTATTGAAAAAGAAATGCGTCAGGAACATCTGGCAGAACTGGCAGAACTGCTGTCTAAAGCCGGATTTGATGAAGATCCTGCTTCTTTCAAACGTTATGGTTCGGCACGCCAACTGTACAACTTCAAAGTCGACAATGCATCTGCATACTAATCAAGCGTAATAATGGAGCAATCAATCATGACTCAAACTATCCAAGAATTTGAACCCGTGTTACGTGAATCTGCAACGTTTGACCGTTTAACCATTCAAGAAATCCAGCGTGCAGCGGCAACCGGCATCTATGACATCCGTGGCGGTGGTACCAAACGTAAAGTGCCACACTTTGATGATTTGCTGCTGCTTGGTGCAAGCATGTCACGCTACCCGCTGGAAGGCTATCGTGAAAAATGCGGTACTGATGTGGTACTGGGTACACGCTTTGCGAAAAAACCGATTCATTTAAAAATTCCTGTAACGATTGCCGGTATGAGCTTTGGTGCATTATCTGCCAATGCCAAAGAATCTTTAGGCCGCGGTGCCTCTATGGTCGGCACATCTACCACCACCGGTGACGGTGGCATGACCCCTGAAGAACGTGGTCATTCGCAAACATTGGTGTATCAATATTTGCCATCACGCTACGGCATGAATCCTGACGATTTGCGTAAAGCAGATGCGATTGAAATCGTACTCGGACAAGGCGCTAAACCCGGCGGTGGCGGTATGCTGCTGGGCATGAAAGTGACGGAACGTGTGGCAGGCATGCGTACTTTGCCAGTGGGTGTCGATCAGCGCAGTGCTTGCCGTCATCCGGACTGGACGGGTCCAGATGACTTGGCAATTAAAATTGCCGAAATCCGTGAAATCACCGATTGGGAAAAGCCAATTTATGTCAAAATCGGGGCCAGCCGTCCATATTATGACGTAAAACTGGCGGTGAAAGCGGGTGCAGATGTGATCGTGCTGGATGGTATGCAAGGCGGTACAGCAGCGACCCAGGAAGTATTTATTGAGCACGTCGGTATTCCTATTCTTCCTGCCATTCCGCAAGCGGTACAAGCCTTGCAGGAAATGGGCATGCACCGTAAGGTTCAGCTGATTGTTTCTGGTGGTATCCGCACAGGTGCCGATGTGGCCAAAGCGATGGCATTGGGAGCAGATGCGGTAGCAATTGGTACAGCAGCGCTGATTGCGCTCGGAGATAACCATCCGCGTCTAGATAAAGAACTGAAAGAAATTGGTTCAGCAGCGGGTTATTATGATGACTGGCAAAATGGCCGTGACCCTGCAGGGATTACGACCCAGGATCCAGAACTATCAAAACGTCTCGATCCGGTTGAAGGTGGACGCCATTTGGCCAATTACCTGCGTGTTTTAGTCTTGGAAGCACAAACCATGGCACGTGCCTGCGGTAAATCGCATTTGCATAATCTGGATCCGGAAGATCTGGTGGCACTGAATGTCGAGGCGGCGGCAATGGCTCGTGTACCGCTTGCTGGAACCAATTGGATTCCAGGTCAAACGCAGTATTAATAAACCCTCATCAGATGGAGATGATGCATCTCCATCTGATGATCTCATCGATAACCTGATTTAAATCTTGCAAGGTTGCTGAAACTTATTAGATTAAATCTTTTTTAAATATTTTATTTGTAATAAATACAATTACATAGATAAATATTTCTCCATCAGGTCATTTGCAATGATCTTGGCCCATTTATTTTAAAATAAGAATTTTCCAAATTTAGTCATATTTCAAGACTGATTTTTAAGCCACAGGAACATACAGGGAAGGATAAAATTTCTATCTATCCTCATACAGATGTTTATCTTGCATGTAATAAATCAATATTCTGTTCAATCCGGCTTTGAATCATATGGAGCATTTCTGATCGAATCTGCTCAGTCAACAGATCATCCGCGATCTGATTGAATTAGTGCACAACCTCTCAGAAATCGAAATCACAATTTCATCGGCGACTGGCACAGAAAAGCTCGGCTTGCCAAGAACCCCGTTTGACCATCACTGGTTGGCTAAGATCCAGCGCCTTATCATAATCTCCATTTGCTGATATCCAGCGGGATCTTCACAGAAAGTGACATCGTAAGCGGCTTAAAGCCGTCCAAGGTTTTAGGCTGTATTATCCCCTGTAATAGCCTCCCTAGAACGGTTGCCAAATTCAGTGGTTCTTTGCCAATATTCTATTCATTCACATCATACTCCTGTTGCCTGACCGTTTGACTGTCTTATTGTCTTCGTTGGGGGGGCATATTTGGATACATAAAAAACTCGCTGATCAAGTTAATTTAACTCTTTCTCGGCATTAAATTCCTAGAGCAGCAGTTTCAGATATCTTGCAAGTAATATTGGTGGTACTTAAGCTGGTAACTAAAAATGAAATACTAAAAATTAAATTAATATAAAACAATAAATTAAAAAATAGTATGATGCGTATGGTACGCATCATATATAAAGCGTTCTATTTTGATATAATTGATGCAATCAATCCTCTGATAGGTTTTATTTAAATTTCATGAGTCTTACTGAAATTAAAGTTCGCCAAGCTCATTGCAAGGAAAAAACGCGTTTTTTATCCGATGAAGATGGGCTTAGCCTGAAGATTGAGCCGAGTGGAAGAAAATCTTGGTGCTATCGCTATACAGATCCACAAACTAAAAAACGTCGACGCATTCAGTTAGGTCTTTATCCTAATTTATCGCTGAAAAAGGCACGACAAGTCAGAGATGACTTTAAAGACAATAATTTCTGTTTTGAACATGATACTGCCTCTAATCTTATCACCTTTGGTAAGGTCGGGGAGGAGTGGTTACAGTTCAAACTGAAGAATGCCTTCAACGATCTACCCCGCTGTGGTGTACTACAGTTAGCAGAAAGATGCTTACAGCAAGATATTTATCCAGACCTTCAGGATTTACCTTTTCAAAACATCAAGCGCTATGACCTGGTTTCAGTAATCAAAAAAATAGAGGGACGCCAAGTAAAAGAACCTGTCAAAAAAGCTTGTAGTTATTTGAACCAAATTTATGACTACGCTGTAGCGATGGGTTATTGTGAGTTCAACATCGCTCATGGTTTAAATAAAATCACCATTAACAGCAAAATCAAGAAAAATTATCCGTATTTGAAAGCGGAGGAAATATCTGATTTTAAGAATAAATTACAAAAATTGGATGCCCATCCCATTATTAAAAAAGCACTGATGTTCAAATTACATACTGGCGTGAGAGGGGCCGAATTGTTATTGGCTGAGCCTCATCATTTTGATTTAAATGAAAAAATCTGGAAAATACCTGCCTTGCATATTAAACAGTTTCGACGAAAAGTTATATTAGGCCATGAGATTCCAGATTTTTTAGTTCCACTTTCAAATCAGGCTTTAGAGATTTTGAAAGACGTCATGCAGTGGTCATACGGTGAAAAATACCTTTTTGCTAGCCCTCGCAAACACAATCAACCGATTCATTTTAATACTCTAAATATGGCCATACGTAAGATGGGGTATGGCAAACATCAACTATCTTCTCATGGATTACGTTCTACTTTTAGTACCATTTTGAATGACTCAGGTTTGTTCCAAGATAATTGGATTGAGGCACAACTTTCACATATTGATAAGAACCGTACCCGTGCCAGCTATAATCACGCTGACTATTTAGCTCAACGGACTGAAATGATGCAGTGGTGGGGTGATTATTTAAGTACTACTAAGTGAAAATCGTACTTTTATACAGAAAAACATAAACTTAAAAAATTGTGAGGTGTCAAATGGATAGCAAACAATATACTTACCGTGTTATATGGTCAGCAGAAGATAATGAATATGTTGGATTGTGTGCTGAGTTTCCATTATTGTCTTGGCTTGATGCGGATCAGCCTAAAGCGCTTTCAGGAATAGTAGAGCTCATTGCTGATGTTGTCGATGATATGATTAGCAAGAATGAAAAAGTTCCTGCATCACTTTCCGAGAGAATATAGCTGGCTGTTTGTATGTCATCATAGTTAATCAAAAACTAGCCTTTGAAGCGACTGAATGACCTATGTAATTTTAGTCTGTGCTAGTGGTCTATTAGGATCGGCTTGTCTGATAGACCAGAAATAAGAATTCATGCTCCATATATTCAGTTCAATAAATCGTATAATTTTTAATTCATTGATATTTTTATGGAAAAACTTTCTTTGGTTTAGAGCTTTTATATTTAAAAAATAAATTTTAAAAACAACTTAGGCTAATTGATAAACACTATCTGGAAAGATTAAAAGAAAATATTTTTTAATTTCTGCTAATTCATTTAAAACAGGTTCCCTGTCAAGCAGTTGAAATGTCCAAATAAGTACAGCCTGATGATTTGCCAATAGGTGATCTTGATGAGCATCAGATCGAATATGAAACCCTAATTTTAGAAAAGTGCCGTAAAGAGTTCTGTGCGGGTTATGCGGAAGCCTACTTAGCTGAAAATGGATTAACACTCGATGATATTAGTCTGCGAGGGCGTGATGTTTCAGAACAATACAATAAAGCGATTAATCATAAAGAATTTAAGTACGGGGAATATAATGTGTGAAAATTGAGACTTCTACTGACATTTTGGTAAATTTTATATCATGTCAAAGGAGTTTCAATTTTGAGTACAAAAGCCCAACGGGAAATTGCCCATAAATTAAAAGTGTTTGCTCATGCTGAACAAAATGGCAATGTTGCATTGACTTGTCGATATTTTGGTATTTCACGAGATACTTTTTATCGTTGGAAGAAGAATTATAAATCCAAAGGAGAGATAGGATTAGTCAACAGTAAGCCATGCCCACAGAACCCTAAATTACGCACCCCTGCTGAGATCGAAGAGAAGATTATTCATTTACGTCAACACTATCATTTTGGACGGCTACGGATCAGTTGGTATTTATGGCGTTATCACCAAATTAAGATTTCAGCAGCTGGCGTATACCATGTTTTAAAACGGCATGGCATGAATCGGTTACCCCAAAATCAGCGTAAACGTTCTATTCCTACTCATCAACGTTATGAAAAACAAGTACCAGGGCATCATGTGCAAGTTGATGTAAAGTTTCTTTTTTTTAAAGATCAGAAGGGAAAACAGGTCAAACGCTATCAATATACCGCTATTGATGATGCAACTAGAATTAGGGCATTAAAGATTTACGATAGACATAATCAAGCCAATGCTATTGATTTCGTCAATGATGTGATAGACAAATTTCCTTTCCGTATCCATACCATTCAGACTGATAACGGTCATGAATTTCAATCCAAATTCCATTGGCATCTGAATGATCTGGCCATTCATCATCGCTATATTAAACCCCGAACACCCAAACATAACGGTAAGGTCGAACGATCTCATAAGACGGAGAAAATGGAGTTCTACCAGTTATTAGACTATACCGATGATGTTGATTTAAAAGCCAAGCTAGCCGAATGGGAGGCATTTTACAATTATGCCCGACCTCATGCAGCTATGAATGGCAAAACACCCTATGAACGATTAAAAGAAAAGTTATGCTAAAATCTTGGTGTCAGTGGAGGTAATAGTATTCACATCCGACATAGACACCAACATATCAAACAGTCCGCTTCAATAATCGCAAATACGCATATTCTAAAAGCGGACATTTCTACTTTGGAGAAACCGGACATTTCTACTTTGGAATAACAAGTCGTGTAAGCCCAAAATAGAAATGTCCGGTTTAGGTACTGTACTAGCATATCTTTAGTGAGCGGATGATATTTATTATTCATTATTTAGGAATTATTAAATCCTATAAATATCATTTATTGGATTAATTTACTTTGGTACTGTGCACATCATCCTCCAGTTAAAAATAAGGAACAATTATGAATAAGATGATGAATGCTCTTATCTTAGAAAATTTTGGTGATCATGAATTTACACGTGTAGAACTCCCTATACCTCAACCAGAGGCTGGGCAAGTTCTAGTACGTATTCATGCTAGTGGTGTAAACCCTATTGATTATAAAATTCGTCTTGGTGAAGCACCATATGCTATGCCAGAGCTTCCTGCCGTGTTGGGAACAGATATGGCTGGGGTTGTCACTGCTGTTGGTGAAGGTGTCACCCACTTCAACGTCGGAGATGAAGTTTACGGTCTGATTGGTGGCGTTCGTGGTCTTCAAGGATCTTTAGCAGAATATGTTGTAGCAGATGCTGATCTGATCGCATTAAAGCCACGAAATATCTCTATGCGCGAGGCAGCAGTACTACCATTGACGTTCCTCACCGCTTGGGAAGGTTTAGTGGATAATGCGAAGGTCCAACCAGGGCAAACTGTACTGGTTCAGGGTGGTGCTGGTGGCGTTGGTTATATGGTTGTTCAGCTTGCAAAAGCACTTGATGCAAATGTTTGGGCGACTGGTCGTACAGCTGATCAATCACTGATTTCAGAACTCGGTGCAACACCTCTCGATTACACAACAGCATCTTCCGATGACATTATTGCTGCAAGCCCTGAGGGTCAAGGTTTTAACATTGTTTACGACACTGTGGGTGGTCCAGTACTCGATGCTTCACTTTCCATGACAACTCACTATGGCCACATTACCAGCTGTGCTGCATTTGGTAATCATAATTTAGCGAGTTCATCTCTACGGTGTGCCACAGTGTCTGGCGTATTCGTCCTAATGCCGATGTTAACAGGCAATCGCCGTGCTCATCATGGTGATATCCTTAAGATCGCTACTCGTCTTGTTGAGGAAGGTAAACTGCGTCCTATTGTTGATCCTCGTCATTTTACTCTAGACCAAGCGATTGAGGCTCATGATGCTGTTCAAGATCGCTCTGCCAATATTAAGGTAGTTATAGATGTCATTTAATGCACTTCAGGCCAAGACTTGGCGCTTCAATAGTATTGGAGATACAGATGTTCTGACATTAGAAACACTTCCTGTTGCTTTACCAGCCGCAGGAGAAGTTCTAATCCAGATGAAAACGATCGGACTCAACCGGGCTGATGTAATGTTTCGGCGTGGTACTTATATTCAAAAGGCAGTATTCCCTTCTCGTCTGGGATATGAGGGAGCAGGCGTAGTTCTGGCGATAGGTGAAGGTGTACGCCAATTTTCTCCAGGAGATGCAGTATCGATTCTTCCGACTGACAATCTAGCCAAATATGGGACATATGCGGACAAGCTTCTGATTCCAGAAACTTTTTTAGTTCACAAACCCGATAGTTTAAGCTGGGAAGAAGCTTCTTCAATCTGGATGCAGTATTTGACGGCTTGGGGTGGTGTAATCCATGCTGGTGGAGTTTCGAAAGGAAAAACGATCTTGATCACAGCAGCTTCAAGTAGCGTAGGACTAGCTGCGATACAGATCGCTGAAGCAGCCGGTGCAAAGGTCATTGCAAGTACACAAACGACAGAGAAAAAGCAACGTTTACTGGATTTCGGTGTTAAAAATGTTATAGCCAGTGAAGATGAACCAGATTTGTATGAGGCGCTTGTTTCACGTTTGGGGGGAGAACATCTTGATGTCGCCTTCGATGCTGTAGGAGGGCCGCATATTGAACAGATTGCAAAAGCGATGTCGGTAGGAGGAACGATGGTTATGCATGGTGCGCTTAGCCCTGAGATCACACCATTTCCCCTTAAAGTTGCATTACGCAAGAGCTTAACCATGCGAGGTTTTTTGTTCCTTGAGGTTCTGCATGACCCTGTTCTAAGGGAGCAAGCCAGACGATTTATTCTTAGCAGTATAGGTGCAGGATATCTTCGTCCAGTGATCGACCGTTGCTTTAACTTTGAGGACATGCATGACGCTCAGCGCTATCTTGAATCAAATCAGCAAATAGGAAAAATTGTAGTTACTCTGAATACATGATGGTCTTATCTGATTTCTACTTTCTAGAAATAAGGTTAGTTCCATCTGATTCAAGTTTCTATATGGCCCAGCACTTCCACTAAGTAATCAAACAATGCTCGGATTCGCAAAGGTGTCGGGCCCCGCTGTGGACGATATAAATACAGGCGCCAAACAGGAGAGGTTTCCTCATGAAGTATCTGAATGAGCTTACCACTCCTAAGCCACGGCAAAACTAGAAATCCAGGCATGTGTCCGAATCCAACTCCAGCGAGAATCGCTTGAAATTCAGCTTCTAGATCATCTGTAATAAAACGGGGCTTTGATGGCGTAAAGCTTCGACTTTCGGTGAATGTCCATGGCCAGTAACGTCCTGTTTTATGATCGACTAATGCTGTTAGAGGGTATTTATCTAGGTCAATAATTTTTTTGGGCATTCCAACCTTATCAATTAACTCTGGCGTACCCACAGAATAAAAGTTCACTTTCGCCAATTCCCTTGCCACATATCGATTGTCCGGCAAAAATCCAAATCTGATCCCGATATCTATTCGCTCATCGATCACATCCGAGTGTGAATCGGTTAGCACACAATCCACGACAATATCTGGATAACGTGTGGCAAATTCTGCTAGTGCGGGTACTACCAATTTGCGCCCTAACACAGACGACACAGTAAGACGGACAGTCCCACGCATTTCATCTCGTTTTTCCTTGGTGTCTTTTACGAACAAAGCATCGATCGATCCCACCGCAAAACGTGCTTGCTTTGCCAAACGCTCACCATCAGCGGTAATTTTAATTTGTCGAGTACTCCTGTAAAACAGAATCTCTCCGCGCTGCTCTTCTAGTTCTTTTATTGCCCGTGTCACTGCCTGTGGGGAAATACCCAGCTGAGTTGCTGCCTCTTTAAAATTTCGAGACTCTGATGCGACACAAAAGATACGCATCATTTCCAATTTGTTATGCATGTCCAATCCTGTGTTATGGCAATTATTCCGTAAATAGGAATTCTGAAAGATAATATTATTCATTTATTATACCTAACAAGGCTGTAATACTTAACCCATCAAATATGATTGACAGATAGGTTGAAGGTTACTTGTATGAATAATATAGAAAATAAAGTTGTTGTTATCACTGGTGCAAGTAGTGGTTTAGGTGAAGCTACTGCTCGCTTCCTTGCTAAAAAAGGTGCAAAGGTTGTACTTGGTGCTAGACGTACTGAAAAATTAGAGGCTATTGTTCAGGATATTCGTGCTGAAGATGGTCAAGCTGAATTTATTGGTATGGATATAACCAAACCACATGAAGTACAAGCACTTATTGAAAAGGCATTAAGCGCATTTGGTCAAATCGATGTATTGGTAAACAATGCTGGATTAATGTCTATTGCACCATTAAGTGAGCTAAAAGTTGATGAATGGGATCGTATGATCGATATTAATATTAAAGGTGTTCTTTATGGTATAGCAGCTGCCCTACCTGTTTTCCAAAAACAAAACTTTGGACACTTTATTAATCTCGCATCTGTTGCAGGGATAAAAGTATTTAGTCCAGGAGGTACTGTTTATAGCGGTACTAAGTTTGCTGTAAGAGCCATCTCTGAAGGACTTCGTCATGAAGTTGGGGGAACAATTAGAACGACGACTATTGAGCCTGGTGCAGTTGAGTCAGAACTAAAATTTGGTTCTTCTCATAAAGAAAGTTCAGAGTTTGTTACTGATTTCTACAAACAAGCTATACCAGCTGACTCAGTCGCTCGAGCAATTGCTTATGCAATTGAGCAGCCTGCGGATGTAGATATTAATGAAATAGTTTTACGCCCAACGAGCCAAGAGTTTTAATAATTGAATAAAAAAAATGGGAGCACCTCGCTCCCATTTTTACTATATTTTTAAAGTTAAGGACAAATCTATGAAAGCCGTATCGTATGTTATAAATAACCATGATGATTTTAAAAATTCATTGGTAGATATTGAAAAAGCAAAGCCTACGCTTAAGGAGCGTGATGTACTGGTAAAAGTTCAGGCAATCTCTGTGAATCCAGTTGATACCAAAGTGAGAAAAAATTCGTCTGAAGCAAATAATCGTATTTTAGGTTGGGATGCCGTTGGGGAAATTATCGAAGTTGGCTCAAAAGTTACCTCGTTTAAAGTAGGAGATTCTGTTTGGTATGCTGGCGATTTAACCCGAGATGGTAGTAATGCTGAGTTTCAAGCAGTCGATGAACGAATTATCAGTCTTAAACCAATTACAGTATCTAATGCAGAAGCAGCAGCATTGCCATTAACTGCAATAACGGCATGGGAAATGCTTTTTGATCGGTTTCAAATTTCAGAAACAGAAGTTGGCAGTATTTTAATTATTGGTGGTGCAGGCGGTGTAGGATCAATCGCTATCCAACTCCTAAAAGCAAAAACAAATCTGACGGTTATAGCAACTGCTTCGCGTGAAGAAACGAAATCTTGGGTGGAATCACTTGGTGCCGACCATGTCATTGATCATAGCAAAGATTTAAATGCACAAATCGAGACACTAGGCATTGCAAAACCAAAATACGTATTCTCTACAAATCATACAGAAACATATATCAACCAAATAGTTTCTCTGATTGCACCACAAGGCAAGCTTGGATTGATCGATGATCCACAAACATTTGATATTATGCCGTTTAAGACTAAATCTATTTCTATCCATTGGGAGTTGATGTTCACCCGTTCAATGTATGAAACCGATGATATTGAAAAGCAAGGTGATCTATTGCAACAGGTTGCCCAATTAGTTGACCAGCAAAAAATTAGAAGTACCCTCAACCAAAATCTAGGCAAAATTAACGCTGCAAACTTGGAGAAGGCGCATAAGTTACTTGAATCAGGCAAGTCAAAAGGCAAAATTGTACTAGAAAACTTCTAAAACAAATTCAAGGTGAAATAATGACTATTTCAATAATTGCGAACTTTAAGGCAAAATCAGATCAAAAAGAGACGTTAGAAGCGCTTTTAAAAAGTGTAATAGAGCTTACGCTTCAAGAAGAAGGATGCTTGTAATATGAGCTTTATATTAGCGAAAATGACTCGAGTAGATATTTCTTCTTAGAAGAATGGCGTAGCAGGGAGGATTTAGATATCCATATAGCCTCTGATTATATTCAAAGTTTATTTGGTAATATCCATTCGTTAATTGAATCAAGTGATATTATAGAAATCAAAAAAATATAGCTGTATTCGGACATTATGATGAAGTATTCTTCAAATTAACATAGAGACTTAGAAAGCTAACATAATAATGGGAGCTCTAAGCTCCTATTTTTTAATATTTTTTTAATTTTTTAATTTTTTAATTTTTTAGTAGTAACCTAGGCTTCAACAAATTATGCCCCTAAGGGGAGCCACCAGTACCCTGCATTTTGACAACAATGTCATCGTTTAGAGGCAGCAAATTTACGACCATCAGTCGGTACGACTGGTGATTCATATGATATTGCTTTGGCTGAAACGGTGAATGACTTATACAAAACAGAGGTGATTGAATATTTAAAAGCAGATTGGCAAGGTTTAGCAGATGTACAACTTGCGACACTAAACTGGGTAATCGAGAATAAGCGAATTCCTATTCCTGAACACGTACAGCCTGAAACGGAAAAAAGAGGCTTTTGGAGCCGTTTTTTTAAACCCTATGATTAACCACGATTGTTTAATTAATATGAATAAAGTCGTGAAACTTTGATTAAATAATAAGCGTGGAACGTGAAAAATCATAAAAAAAAAGCCCACCTTGGGGAGGTTGGGCAAAAAAGAAACTACAGCGTTGAATTTTCAAGAGAATTATAACGCATTTCGTATAAGGTGTATTATGTTAATTTTAGGAAAACTGTAAAATGCCATTACTTGGAGTTCTTTTTAAAACTACTGAAATAGACCCAAATGATATTAAATGGAAAATTTGGAAAGAGTTAGGATAAAAAACTTAAAAAAAACGAAAACATATAAAATAAACTATATATATTAGTAATTTAAATAAATTTTTAATATAATAAACTCTACTTATTGAGAATAACTGAATATGAGATATTGGATCTTTCCTTTACTAATGCTAATGATGTCAAATTATTCAAACGCAACTGAGGACAATACAATTGAAATCTCACTTATTCAGAATGATTACAATGCATGGTTAGATAAAGGAAAAACATTCATTAAATGGGATGAAATTATAAAAAAATCTCCTGAAAATGCTGTAACTCCAGACGAAGTTCAAAAAGATTTTGAAGAAAATCAGGTCTTATTTTATAAAAAATATAGTAATAAATGGTTCAGAATTAAAGGATCAGTACAAAATGTACAAATAGAAAATAATGAAGTTTTTATCAATTTAAATAGCAAATACCATACTTTTAGAGCCTATACAGAACAAACCGACTACGCTTCTGAATGGCTTTGTTGCACAAAGATTTAAAAGTTAAGACTTCTCATATCTACTCAAATTTAAGTGACAACTCGGGTATGTGGTCTGCCTAAGTCCGTAAATTTATTTAATACTGCCATACCTGCATGAATCTCATTGACTTGGCTTTGAAAATTTCTCGCACTGAGTTTATCCCCCAATAATTTGATGCAATGCATCTTGGTTTCAACCAAACTTCGCCGATGATAGCCTGACCATTTCTTCCAAATAGTTCTTCCTAAACGTTTAACTGTTCGAAGCAACTCATTGCGTTCTAGCGAGCTCATCTTTTTATCTTTCCATGGCTTCGCATTTTTTCTTGGTGGAATCACTGCATGTGCTTGCCGATCCGCAATGACCTGTCGGCACTGTTTGGTATCATAAGCTCCATCGGTATAGACGGAGTCAACTCTCTCATCTTGTGGAATCTGGTCGAGTAAATCACCAAGTACCTGTGAATCACTCACATTGTTGGTTGTGAGCTGAACAGCGCGTATTTGTAAGGTTTTAGCATCTATACCAATATGTAATTTACGCCATTGGCGATGATATTCAGGCTGATGTTTTTTACGCTTCCATTCACCCTCACCTAAGAATTTCAGACCTGTAGAGTCAACGATTAGATACAGTCCATCACAACTTTTTTGATAGCTAATCACAATATCAATATGCTGTTGTCGTCTACAAATTGTAGTGTAGTCTGGCGCTATCCAATTTAACCCACAAAGATGGATGAGACTTTGAACAAAGCCAGTGACCATGCGTAAAGACAATCGAAAGAGAGATTTAATCATTAGGCAGCATTGGATAGCTGCGTCGGAGTAAGTTTGATTTCGTCCTTGTTTGCCTTTTGATGGGGCATACCATTGCGTAGCAGGATCAAACCAAATGGCAATATTTCCACGATTAATGAGAGCTCGGTTATATGAAGACCAATTGGTTGTGCGATAAATTTTAGGTGTCGACTTATTCATTTGAAAATTATATTGTGGAATAAGCCTTTAGAGATAGGTTTGTGCAACAAAGCCCTTCTGAATTAAGGAAAAATGATCAAGTAGACCTATATTGTTTTAATGGTATACACAATAAAAAAATACTCGCTCCTTACTCAGCATCAAAGTGTATGAGTTACGGAGCTTATATATTAAAAGATAAAGCTACTGCAAAAGAATATTTTGATAAAGTTAAGTTATCAGAAGAATATAAAGAAATTCAATTAATAAGCTCCATTCTATATAAAATAGTACCAAAAGATAAATTAAATCAATACTGTACTTCTTTAAAAAATAACGATAAATGCGTTGATATGTTAAATAATTCTTTTAATGATACTAAGAGTCTAAAAACCTTAGAAAAAATTTCAAAAGACTGTAAAAAAAGTGAATCTAAAACGGCTTTGTTGCACAAAGATTTAAAAGTTAAGACTTCTCATCCACACAGGCGATCAGAATATCTTGCAATCCTCGGTTTTTAAGCTCAGTCAGGACATTCAGCCAGAACTTGGCACCTTCATTCTCAGCCATCCACATACCGAGCAGTTCTTTGTGTCCATCAAGATTAATGCCTAAGGCAAGGAATACAGCCTTGTTGATGACACTGCCATTATGACGGACTTTAACCACAATACAGTCCATATAGACGATGGGATAGATCGTATCCAGCGGGCGGTTTTGCCATTCAGCAACCTGCTCCCTGACGGCATCAGTCACCTTGGAAATGAGGGTTGGAGATACATCAGCATCGTACATTTCCTTAAAAGTAGCCACGATTTCACGGGTAGTCATACCTTTGGCATATAGGGATAGAATCTGGCTATCCATTTGCGTGATACGGGTCTGATTTTTCTTAATCAATTGAGGTTCGAAGGTACCATCACGGTCTCGTGGTGTGGTGATCTCAATCTCCCCATCATCGCTAAGCACTGTCTTACTAGAATAACCATTACGGGCATTTGAACCGTTCTTACGAGCATTCTTTTCATGTCCGAGGTGTTCGGTAAGTTCGGCATTGAGAGCCGTTTCAACAGTGAGTTTAGTCAACAATCGGGTGAATTGATTGAGATCGTCTTCTGTTTTGATTCCTTTAGCAAATTCTGCTGCAAGGTCTTTTAGTTTTTGTTCGTTCATCATGTTGCCTGACTCCGTTGTGAATATGAACATAGCAAATTCAGGCAATTACACAATTTAATTTACAGTCTCTTTGTTGAATTTATCCATCATGCTTGTACTACTATTCCTGTTGATTAGGATGAGAATGGAACTGATGGGCGTAAGATAAAGGTATTAATTGAAGATTTAATTACTCTGCCAGATGCTCAATTTAATCTTCCCTTTCCTCATAACCCTGCATTTTTTAAATTATGTCTACAAATCCAAAAAAATCCCTGTGTAATGATCCCCCTAAAGCAAGCAGCTGATTATTTGCTACTTTCAGAACGAACGTTTTCACGTTTATTTCTAAAATATACAGGAATTCCATATACTAAATGGTGTCTAAAAGCACGCTTATTATATTCTCTAGAATTATTAGTATTGGGCAAGACGGTAACTGAGATCGCATTTGACTTAGGATATTCCTCGCCTTCAGCTTTTATTCATGCTTTCAAATCTTTATTTAATACCACACCTAATCAATTTATAAAAACTGAATAAAATTATGTATAAAAACTCAAATTAATATAATACGCGTTATACGAATCTAAAAATGGGAGCCTTTAGCTCCCATTTTTAATATATCTTTCAAATTCTTAGGCGTGTTGCACTCTTAGTTTTAAGCCTAAAGCATTTACTACACGATTAATCGTATCAAAACGTGGTGCTGAATCATGGCGAAGTGCTTTATAAAGTGCTTCACGTCCGATCCCTGCTTCTTTAGCAATTTGGGTCATACCTCTAGCTTTAGCAATGACACCAAGGGCATGAGCTAATTCAGCAGGATCATTATCTTCAAGAACCATATTGAGATACATCACGATGTCTTCTTCAGTTTTGAGTGACTCAGCCATATCAAAACTTGGTAAATCAGCTACTTTAACCATTTTAATCCTCCAACGTTTTCGATAATTTGACTGCACGATCGATGTCTTGTTGTTGAGTTGATTTATCTCCGCCACCAAGCATTACAATCACTACGTCACCATGTTGGATGTAATACATCCTCCATCCTGAACCGAAGAACTCTCTCATTTCCCAAACACCATCTTGGAGAGGTTTAATGTCTCCCCAGTTCCCGCGTTGAACCTTATCTAATCGGCGATTCAAGCGAATGCGGGTCATATTGTCTTTAATGCCATCCAACCATTCATCAAATTCTGGTAGACGTTTAATTTCAATCATGAGGATTTCTTTTCTTCTCACTATATTGTATTCGATCGAATACAATATGCAAGTAATCTATACGACCATCCATTAATTTCGTATAGCCGCCATTATGTTAAATCAGGTTTAAAACTTAATATCATGTGAATTAAAGTAGGTCGGATCAAACTCTATCTCTCCTATTTCATCCTCGATAATTTGCATGTAATCGTCATATCTTGGATGTTTGGGTTCTTGTAATGCATCTAAAATATCAAGATATCCAAAAATTCCTCCAATATCTTCAAATGGAGCATGATTTTGACCATCTATACAACATGGATATTTTTTATTTAAATCAGGAGATTGTCTGCTTTCTACAGTAATCAAATGTTCCCAACAATCGCCAAAATCATATGTATATATAATTTTTTTACCTACACGTAGAACTTCTTTCAATTTTTGTCTTTTATTGATCTTTTCATGCTTAATAGTCGTGAATTCATGTAAATGGCTATCTTCCCAATCAAAAGCAGATTGAATTGCCTTATGGAGCCTAGATAAAGTAGCTGCCGATGAAATTTGAATAGTTCTCCAGATTTCAGGATCACTGCCTAGCAGACTAATTTTTAATTGAAAAACTTCATCAGAAGATTTGAGCTTTACAGTTCCCATAACAGCCTAGTTCTCAAAAAATAGTTTTAGTAAATCTAAAATTAACATAATACACCTTATATGAAATTTAAAAATGGAGCTTAAAGCTCCATTTTTAAATAACTTTTTTAAATTGCTAAGCGTAAATTCAGTGCTTTTACAACTTTAATCACAGTATCAAAACTAGGGTTAACATCACCAGAAAGTGCTTTGTAAAGACTTTCTCGGCCTAGACCTGTATCTCGTGATAATTGAGCCATTCCTTTAGCTTTAGCAATGTTACCTAAAGCTTTAGCAATGAATGCAGCATCACCATTAGATTCATCGATACAGGCTTGTAGGTAAGCTTGCATATCTTCTTCTGTTTTAAGATGCTCAGCACTATCCCATTTACGAAGTTTGATAGCCATTTACAGCTCCTCCTCTAAATCTTGTGCTAATTGTAGGGCAAGTTTTATATCTTTACTTTGCGTAGACTTATCTCCGCCTGCTAAGAGAATAACGACCCTTTGCCCTTGCTTGCAGTAATAAATCCTATAGCCAGGTCCAAAGAAGAAACGTAACTCAGAAACACCTTCACCGACTGGTTCAGTATCTCCAAAGTTCCCATCTTCAACCCGATCAATTCGGACTTGTATGCGTCTTTTTGCCTGTTGATCTTTTAACTTGGTAAACCAATCATCAAAGGCTTCTGTGGTATATATTGAGTACATAAGCAAAATGTATCCTATAGGATACGTTTTTGCAAGACATAAACTTGGTTCTTTAGGCCTGAGGCACTGAATTTCATATAACAGCCATTATGTTAAATCGAGGAGATTACATCTATTTTATAAGTTCTTATAGCTGTAAAAAATTCTTCTGTTTAAACTACATTTTTTATGAAACATAAGAAATTATTTATATGCTAGATCAAGAAATTGGACTGACTTTTAAAGGCTTAATGTCACTTATAAAGAATAATCCGCTGAATGAAACTTCTAAAATTAAATATGTACGTCACAAGAGCAATGGAGAATTTTCAGAACTTTTTGATAATGTATTCTTGAATATTGCTGAGCTAGAGGAATACCAGAGAATACAAAGTAAAAGTGTATTTAAAAATATTGATTACATAATATCTTTTTTGGGTACAGAAGGACAAAAATCTTTATTTTGGGGAGTATTCAAGGTCGTAAATGAAAAATATAGTGAAAATAATCTTTATGAATATGAACTAGAAGAGATGCCACAATTTAGTGAGCTTAAGTTCAGAGTGGTAGTTGACTGGGGGAGAGCTACTCTATCTTGGCATCAGCACTATACCTCTGATAAACAAGTTATTGAAATATTGCCTAAAGGCTCCCTAGATAAATTTCCTGGCTATGAAAACGTTCATCTATCGTGGAAAGAACTTACCAGAGTAATTAGAACTGAACCGTACCGGGTTTGTCGGAGAGTCAATATTCTGAGAGACTATCCCGATGACAAAACCAAACTATACCCCCGAAATTAGAGAAAGAGCGGTTCAATTACTAATTGAATCTGAAAAAGATTATCCTTCTACTTGGGCAGCAATCACAGCTATTGCTCCTAAAATCGGTTGTACTCCTGAAACATTGCGTGTTTGGTATTTAAAGCATCTGGATCAACTAAATCCTGCCAAAGTACAACAGATATCTGACCAAGAAAAAATGAAGCAAATGGAACGTGAAATTAAAGAATTAAAACGTGCCAATGAAATTCTACGCAAAGCAGCCGCTTTTTTCGCCCAGGCGGAGCTCGACCGCCCACACAAATAATGGTGGATTTTATCCATAACAATAAAGATCGATATGGTGTTGAAGCGATTTGTAGAATTTTACCGATTGCACCTTCAACCTATTACCGAACTTTAGATCTCACTGACAATCCAGAACATCGAGCGAAACGAGATCTACATGATGAGTATCATGCTGAACAAATTAAACGAATTTGGAAAGAAAGTTCAGGTCGATATGGTGTACGTAAAGTTTGGCAAAAATTGAAACGTGAGGGTTATGTTATTGCACGTTGTACAGTTGCTCGATTGATGCAAAAGCTAGGTATACAAGGTGTTTGGCGTGGTAAGAATAAACAAACCACCCGTAACCGAGATGACCAAAAACGGGCAGATGATTTAGTGAAACGTAATTTTAATGCTGATCATCCAAACCAACTATGGGTGGGTGACTTTACGTATATTCAAACTCATTCAGGCTGGGTATATACCGCATTTGTTATTGATGTGTTCTCACGAGCAATTGTTGGATGGAAAGTATCTACACGGATGAATACAGATATGGTGCTTGATGCATTAGAGCAAGCATTGCATGATCGAGGCATGCCAAAGAATGTGATTCATCATTCCGACAGAGGTGTGCAATATCTTTCCATTCGCTATACCAATCGTTTAGAAGCAGCAAATGGCACTGTTGCAAATAGAAATTTGAGTCGATGAAGTTCCCTTTAAAAAGTGCTTAGAGACCGAAAACCCTGTTGATTAGACACACTTCACCCAGAGGCTGACCATAATAAAATGATGAAGCTTGTCCTTTACGCAGTGCACGCATGACTTCAATCCCTTTAATTGTGGCATAAGCCGTTTTCATAGATTTGAATCCTAACGTGGCCCTGATGATCCGCTTTAACTTACCATGATCACATTCGATCACGTTATTTTTGTACTTAACCTGCCTGTGCTCAATGTCTGGTGGACATTTTCCTTCCTGTTTTAACCGTAATAAAGCACCTCCATATGTGGGTGCTTTATCCGTATTGATCACTTGTGGAATTTGCCACTTTTTCACATTATTTAAGATTTTTTCAAGAAAACAATATGCTGATTTGGTATTACGTCTAGAAGAAAGATAAAAATCAATCGTATAGCCACGTTGATCGACTGCACGATACAGATAAGACCATTGTCCATTTACTTTTACATAAGTTTCATCAATATGCCATGAGCTCAGATCTGTAGGATTACGCCAATACCAGCGTAAGCGTTTTTCTATTTCAGGGGCGTAGCGCTGAACCCAGCGGTAAATAGTCGTGTGATCAACATTCACACCACGTTCGGCAAGCATTTCCTGAAGTTCACGATAGCTGATGCCATATTTACAATACCAGCGCACAGCCCAAAGAATGATTTCGCCCTGAAAATGTCGACCATGGAAAGGATTCATATGCTGCACCTTTAGCTAAAACAGTCTTCAGCTTACCATTCGTGGTTATTTGCAACAGTGCCATAGCAACCAATCGAGAGCGTTCATTTTTACAATACCATTATAATTCGCTTCAGTCCCTATCGTGTCTAAGGTAAGCAAATACTTGGGATACGAATCAGAAATTTTCTGTAATGGACGTAACTCTCGGCTGAGTGTCTCCTCATTGAGCGTTTCTAATGCCACTTGATAATAAGTTAAATTCTGTAAATTATCGACAGCAACAAAATCAATTTCATATTCATCAACCCGCCCTACATAGACCGTATAACCTCGTCTGATAAGCTCAAGATAAATTACATTTTCTAAGATATGACCTTGATCAGCATTAGCATCAGGCAACATAATCCGGCGCAATCCCACATCAACTAAATAGTATTTTTCAGAGGATTGTAATAACTCACGCCCGCGTACTTTAAATTGTGCGGCACTATAAAATAACAAACTGTCCTGTAAGCCCTGAATATAGCGTTTTACTGTTTCAAATGAAATCTTAACCCCACTTGAAACAAAGGTATTTTTAATTTTATTGATGGAAATAGGTGAGCCTGTCACGCTTGCCAAATATCTTGCGACACGCTCGAGAGAGTTAATATCGGCAGTATTCAAACGGGGAATAACATCTTTAAACATTACACTGGCATAGACCGCTTGCAAGTAATCATAAGTTTCCTGCTGGCTAGTCATGGCAAGCGTATAAGGGAAACTACTGCGCGTATACATGGCATACAAATCACGATTGGATAATTGTTGGATGATCGGATTATTTTCAATATGCCACTGTTTAAATTCTTGGAATGACAGAGGTAGAACGTGTTGCTCGATATAGCGTCCTGTAAGTAAAGTCGCAAGTTCTCCACTTAGAAAGAATGCATTTGAGCCTGTAATATATAAATCGATATAATCCCGAACATATAAGGAGTCGACTACTTTCTCAAAATTTGTAACATGTTGTATTTCATCTAAAAAAACATAGTTTTTTTTACTTTTATCAACTTTGGACAATACATAATCATGTAGTTTACGGTAATCGGTGAGTTCTTCAAATTCCATAAATTCGAAGTTGATGGCAATGATGTTTTCGGCTTGTACACCCTGTGCTTTTAGGTCTTGTTGAAACATCGCCAATAAGGTGGATTTTCCAGAGCGACGCACACCTGAAAGTACTTTAATGACATCACGGTCTTGCCATGTATTCAGAAATTTTAAGTAGCCATCACGTCGAATATTAGCGCTTCTCATTATTTACACTTAGAATCTAAAGTTTTAATAAATTATATCAAATTTTAGAATGCATATGTAAATATATTTAATTTTAAGAAAAGTTTAAAGGTTAAGTGAAACATTCAAAGCTGCTGTTGAAGTATACGGATAGTAAAAGTAATAAAAATCTAGATTCTATCTTTTTTGATTATTTTCCATGTCATGTTATTTCATTGATGCTACGACTTAACTGATATGTAAATTAAGTGAAAAGTAAATGGAACTAAGATGTTAACTAGAGTGGAACTCATTTTTGTTGTGCTAATGGTATCAGCCTTATTGCGTATGAATTGCTAAAAGGTTTATTTTAAGGTCATCAGATGGCACTGTTGCAAATAACCACGAATGGTAAGCTGAAGACTGTTTTAGCTAAAGGTGCAGCATATGAATCCTTTCCATGGTCGACATTTTCAGGGCGAAATCATTCTTTGGGCTGTGCGCTGGTATTGTAAATATGGCATCAGCTATCGTGAACTTCAGGAAATGCTTGCCGAACGTGGTGTGAATGTTGATCACACGACTATTTACCGCTGGGTTCAGCGCTACGCCCCTGAAATAGAAAAACGCTTACGCTGGTATTGGCGTAATCCTACAGATCTGAGCTCATGGCATATTGATGAAACTTATGTAAAAGTAAATGGACAATGGTCTTATCTGTATCGTGCAGTCGATCAACGTGGCTATACGATTGATTTTTATCTTTCTTCTAGACGTAATACCAAATCAGCATATTGTTTTCTTGAAAAAATCTTAAATAATGTGAAAAAGTGGCAAATTCCACAAGTGATCAATACGGATAAAGCACCCACATATGGAGGTGCTTTATTACGGTTAAAACAGGAAGGAAAATGTCCACCAGACATTGAGCACAGGCAGGTTAAGTACAAAAATAACGTGATCGAATGTGATCATGGTAAGTTAAAGCGGATCATCAGGGCCACGTTAGGATTCAAATCTATGAAAACGGCTTATGCCACAATTAAAGGGATTGAAGTCATGCGTGCACTGCGTAAAGGACAAGCTTCATCATTTTATTATGGTCAGCCTCTGGGTGAAGTGTGTCTAATCAACAGGGTTTTCGGTCTCTAAGCACTTTTTAAAGGGAACTTCATCGACTCAAATTTCTATTTGCAACAGTGCCAATAATACTGGCAAGTACTAATACACCACTTACAAACCTATAACTCCACTGCATTAGCAATTCCTCTTTTTATCAAAATTGAAAAGTTAATTATCAAAAAATATCGTCTTTTCTTGCTCGAATTAAATATTTCATTACGTGCTTGATAAGCTGGCTTTTAAAAGCATTCCTTACTCTCTATTGTTCGAGAGAAAATTGAATAAGTATTTCCATCCTTGTTTGTCAGATGACAACCAAAGTTACATGCACAGACATGCGGCATTGTTTAGTTGATGGCATTAGATCATCTGGAAATATTGAAGTTATTGCAGAGAGCATACTTAGAGGAGATATTACAATGCGGCTGCTAAATTCAGTATTACGAATGGTAATTAGTTGGAATGCCAGTATAAATATCGATTTATTCAAGAATCAATGTCCTTTGATGGGGTGATGATACTTACTATTATTTCGTATTTATACGGTAAAAATATTCCTATACTTACCAAAAGGTAACCTTAGGATTTTATGGAAAAACACCATGAACATGATCTTGCTGTATGTTATCCGATGGAAGCAGGCTATTCTTGGTTGTAGAGGATAGGGATAAAATGGAAATCGGCGAAGATATTAAAGCTAAATTAGCTAAAGCTTAAATTTGGGATGAATTGGGTTTGCAGATACCTAGTATTATAATATTTTTAAGTTATTTCATTTAAGCAACGCTGCCTTAATATTCTATCTCTAGTTTTTTGAGTTTAGAAATGAGTGTAGTAGGGTTAATTCCTAAAAGCACTGCTGCTCCATCTTCACCAAAGATTTTTCCATCACATTGTTTAACGGCCAAAATCAGATTTTTAATTTCTAAATCTTTTAGTTGATGGATTGTCATGACTTGTTGAGTTGAGAGATTTTCTGAACTATCAGATGATGATTTTTTCCCTTGTAGTAAATCTTGTTCCAGTAAATATTTAAATGAAACTGAGCCTTGTTTTGCAGTAATCATAGCTCGCTCAATTACATTTTGCAGTTCACGAATATTTCCAGGCCATTCATATTGTTGTAATTCTAAAATATGTTTTTGTGAAAAAGGTAAATAATTAACTTTACGTTTTTCACAAAGCAGTTTCGAAAAATGGCTAACCAAAAGAGGTATATCTTCTTTACGATCACGTAATGCAGGGGAGTAGATTGGAAATACATTCAAGCGGAAGTATAAGTCTTCACGGAAATTTTTGAGCTTAACTTCTTCTTTGAGATTACGATTAGTCGCTGCAATAATCCTAACATCGACGTGACGAGTTTTTTCTTCACCAATTCGTTCAAATGTTCCTTCTTGTAATACTCTCAATAGCTTACTTTGTAATTCTAAAGGTATTTCACCAATTTCATCTAGAAACAATGTTCCACCATCTGCCAACTCAAAGCGTCCTGCACGATCACGGACAGCACCCGTAAAAGCACCTTTTACATGCCCGAAAAATTCACTTTCAAACAATTCAGAGGGGATGGCTGCACAGTTAACACGTATAAGTGGTTGGTGTTTACGATGACTAGATTGATGGATTGCACGTGCAATCAGTTCCTTTCCTGTACCAGATTCACCATAAATCATGACATTGGCATCAGTAGAAGCAACTACTTTAATTTTTTCAATAATTTGCAAGATTGAGGAACTATTTCCCACAATTTCATGATATTGATTCTTTTGTAATATCTCTTCCTGTAAATATTCATTTTGTTGTTCTAGTCGACTTTTTAAGTCTTGTAGCTCGATTAGAGCATGGGTGAGTTGTTTTTCTGTATTTAAGCGTTCGCTAATATCTCTAAAGACCACCACTGCACCGATGATCTCGCTATCACGGATGATTGGTGTACTTGTAAATTCAACAGGAAAAAAACTGCCATCACGACGCCAGAAAATCTCTTGTATCCCCTCATGCACTACACCATCATGTACAGCCGCATATATTGGGCATTCCTCAACAGGATAATGTGATCCATTTTCATGAGTATGATGATGTATTTTATGTATATTTTTACCGAGTACATCTTCTGGTTTTAAACCTAGCATTCTCGCGCCAACGGGATTTATAAAGGTACATAATCCTTGTTTATTGATACTGTAAATTCCATCACCTACTGAGCTCAACAGCAAATGCTTACCAGTGTCAGAATCGATAAAAAGTTCTTGTAGAGCTTGCCATTCTTTAAGACCTGCTCGAATGACTTTATCCGCATTTTTATTCAGTTGGCGTAGCTCTAGATCTTTGACATCGACTAAAGACCAAATGAGTAAAGTTTTATTTTTATATGGGATTGAAACAGAGCTAACATCGAATTGAATTTTTTCTCCATTTTTATCAAAAGCATATAGCTCATTATTCCATGCATAGCCTTTAGCTAGTGTTTCTTCTGTAAATGCCACTAAGTCTGGAAGTTGACTAAAATGACCAAAAATTGAAGTGACAGTTTTTTGAATCAGCTCATGGCGTTCATAGCGGAGTAATTTCGTAGCACTAATATTTACATCAATAAACTGATTTTGATGTGGGTCTAAAACAAGTAAGGCTTGTGAGGTGTGTTCAAAGGCAAGTGGGCGAATTGAATTCTCAGTAGTTACCCAATCGGAAATGAAGTCAGTATTATTCATGCTACGAAATTTCATAGAATATGTTATGAAATTTCATAATACTACGAAAAATCATAACCTTCCAGCATTATATTTATCATCAAAAAGAGTCGTTTTAAAAATATTAATTATTATATTTCAATTATATATAAATTAATTCCCACCAGAAAATAGAAATTGGCACAGCTCTCGCAATAAAACATTCAAACCAAACAATGGTTGATTGTAAATAGCATTAAACGAGGAGCTGCTATGCCAAAAGTTGATATTGAACAATACAAAGATGGTGATTTTCTTGTCGATTATGAAGAAAAGGTCTTTGAAGATGTAAAAGCGCAGCCAGGCGAAAAAGCATTAGTGACATTTCACACGGTAGCTTTTGAAGGGTCTATTGGTCTGGTAAATGTCCTCCAAGCCAAACGTTTATTACGCAAAGGTTTTGAAACCAAAATTTTGCTTTATGGTCCAGGTGTGCAGTTAGGTGTGCAACGAGGTTTCCCAACGTTAGGTGCTGAAGCTTTCCCAGGGCACTTGGCAGTGAATAATCAACTCAAAGCCTTTATGGAAGAAGGTGGAGAAGTCTATGCATGTCGTTTCGCTTTACAAGCTTTATATGGTCAAACGGAAAAAGCATTAATGCAGGGGATTCGTCCAATCAATCCTTTAGATGTAATGGACTTGAAATTACTGATGCGTCGTGACAATGCGCTGATCATTGATACTTGGACTGTTTAAAGATTTAAGAAAGGGGAATAAGACATGAATCAGATTGTAAAAGCAGCAGCAGTACAGTGTAGTCCAGTGCTTTATAGCCAAAAGGAAACCGTACAAAAAATCTGTAATACGATTTTGGAGTTAGGTAAACAAGGCGTACAGTTTGCTGTTTTTCCTGAAACAGTAGTGCCTTATTACCCTTACTTTTCTTTTGTACAACCACCGTTTGCAATGGGTAAGGAACATTTAAAACTGCTCAATGAATCTGTGGTTGTCCCTTCTGAAGCAACCTTTGCGATTGGTCAAGCCTGTGCTGAAGCAAAAATGGTGGTTTCTATTGGGATTAATGAGCGTGCAGGTGGAACAATCTACAACGCACAGTTGTTATTTGATGCTGATGGTTCAATCATTCAACATCGACGAAAAATTACTCCAACTTATCATGAACGTATGGTGTGGGGACAAGGCGATGGCAGTGGTTTACGTGCAATTGATTCAGCTGTGGGACGTGTGGGGTCACTGGCTTGTTGGGAGCATTACAATCCTTTGGCACGTTTTGCCTTAATGGCAGATGGAGAACAGATTCATGCTGCCATGTTCCCTGGTTCATTAGTCGGACAGGTGTTCGCTGACCAGATCAGTGCCACCATTCAGCATCATGCTTTGGAATCAGGTTGTTTCGTGGTTAATGCAACTGCATGGCTACATCCAGAGCAACAACAACAAATCATGCAAGATACCGGTTGTGAAATTGGTCCAATTTCAGGTGGATGCTTCACCGCTATTGTATCGCCTGAAGGGAAATTTTTAGCCGAACCTATTACTCAGGGTGAAGGTTATTGTATCGCTGACTTAGATTTTTCATTAATTGATAAACGTAAACGCATGATGGATTCAGTTGGTCATTATAGCCGTCCAGAATTGTTAAGTTTATTGATTGATCGTCGTCCGACGCAGGTATTACATGAACTTAAAGTTGAATCTTCGGATTTAACAAATCTAGAAAAAATTTCCAGATTTACAGAAGAGCAGGTTTAAACCTTATCAAATCAATTCTAAAGAGAAGGGGTGAGTATGTCTGCAATACAACTTTTAACTGATTTGCAATGTAACGGTCTGAAATGGGAGGGCGAATTTGGTCTATCTCGTAAGGGTGGTGCAGGGCCAAGTGATCATAAGGCACTCAGCCTAGCTGGGCAGACGATGATGATTCCTGTGTTGAATCTGGTTGCACAAGAGTCTCCATACAGTGCTAAAGCTGATCCAGATTCTGACCAAGTGATCGTATTTAAAAATCAGATTCCTGTAGCAACTTTAACAGCCCCAGCTCGTCCAAAGTTCTATGATTTGACCACAGACGAAGGTATTCCATATGAACAAATTGCAACTTTGCATAGCCATGACGTCTTGGCAACAACTGTATTACAACATTGCATTCGTATGAATGATAAAGCTACGGCTTGTCAATTTTGTTCGATCGACCAATCGTTAAAAAGTGGTCGTACTTTAATTCGGAAACGTCCAGAACAGTTAGCAGAAGTTGCAAAAGCAGCTGTGGAACTCGATGGTGTACAGCAAATGGTCATTACCACTGGTACACCAAGCACCCCAGACCGTGGAGCAGAGATTTTATATGACAGTGTGAAAGCTATTCTGGCTGAAGTGAATTTACCTATACAGGTGCAATGTGAGCCACCCGATGATTTTGCATGGTTTCAAAAGTTAAAAGACGCAGGTGCGGTGTCCATTGGTATGCATCTTGAAGCGGTGAGTGAGCGGGTACGCCACAAAATTATGCCAGGTAAAGCAGAGGTTCCTCTTAATACTTATTTTGCAGCATTTAAGGCGGCAGTAGAGGTATTTGGTCGGGGACAAGTCAGTACCTATATCTTAGCTGGGCTAGGTGATACGGAAGATGAAATCATCGAAATGACCGCTAAATTGACCGAGATGGGCGTTTATCCATTTGTAGTGCCATTTGTACCAATTCAGGGAACAGCACTTGAACATCATTCAAAACCTGAGCAAGCCTTTATGCGGGCACTCTATCCCAAAATTGGAGAGCAACTTCGTAAAAATGGATTGCATTCAGAAGACACTCAAGCGGGTTGTGCCAAATGTGGAGCATGTTCTTCACTGAAAGCTTATGAGTAGGAGAAACAGTATGCAACTTTCTGGTTATCCATGGTTATTAGAGTTAAATGAAGGCCTTAAACAGTTTGTCACAGATGACATTGTTATCAAGGTGATCACTGAAGATTGGGAACGTCGTCAATATTATCGCCTGCGAGAAGCGACTTTTCGTGATGAACAAAAAATCCTAAAAGAAGATCGTGATGAATACGACTTTAAAGCTCTAGGTATTGTTGCGATTGGGCAAATGTTTGGTGAGCATGATCGTGTAATAGGTGCTGTGCGTATCTTCCCAGACGGAACAAATACATGGTGGGGCGGGCGTTTATGTGTAGAACCCTTGTACCGCCATCATCATGCTATTGGTAAAGCGTTGATTAATGCAGCCGTGACGACGGCAAAAAATTTAGGATGTAAAACATTCCTAGCGACAGTACAGCAACAAAATGAGCGTTATTTTCAGAAATTATGTTGGAACAGTGTCCGTGAATTAATGGTTGCTGAAATTCCACATATGATGATGCAAGCTCAAATTGAACATTATCCGCTACAGCATGTGGTCATGCAGGCTTATATGCAAAAAGAGGTGGAATGATGATGCCACTCAATCAACTTCTTGAATTTTTGAGACAAACCCCAGCGATGCAATCAAAACAAATGATTGCTAAAAGTGTAGTGATCCCAAATTTGAATAAAGTGAACTCTCTGCAAGCTTTGTATGCTTATCCTGGAGATGATACTGCCGCTATTGCCATACAGGATCAATATATTTTACATGCGTGTGAAGGGATGTTACCTAGTTTTGTTGCTAATCATCCTTATTTTGCCGGTTGGTCTGCAGTCATGGCAAATGTCAGTGACATTGCAGCAATGGGTGGTCGTGCCTTGTCAGTTGTGAATAGCTTTTGGCATACAAATGTTGAGCATGCTCAATTATTAATGCAAGGCATGCAAGATGCTTGTACTGCATATGATGTGGCAATGATTGGTGGACATAGCAATATTGCTGAAAATTATCAGCCAGCTTTATCGGTTGCCATTCAAGGTACAGCACAAAAATTATTATCGGTTTTGCATGTTAAACCACAGCAAAAAATTTTGATTGCTTTAAATCTACAAGGTCAATTTCATCCCAACACTGTGTATTGGAAATGCTTTGAACGTGTATCCGGACGTATTTTGCAAGCACAGCTCTCAGTAATGCCGCAACTTGCCCAGCAAGGAGTGGTATATGCCGCACGAGATATTAGTAATGCAGGTGTTTTAGGCAGTTTGCTCATGCTACTTGAGGCAACGCAAAGTGGCGCAGACATAGACCTTCAAAAAATTCCAAAACCACAAAATGTGGACTGGCAGACGTGGCTACAAATATTTCCAAGTTATGGATTTTTGCTGACAGCTGATGAAGGCGAATGCGAAGAGATCATTGAGTTATTTGAAAGTCAGGGAATTTGCTGTGCAGTGATTGGTGAAAGTAATGCCAGTGGAAAAGTTCATGTGCATGATCAGAAGCAAAGTGCTCAATTTTGGGATTTTAATCAGCAAACATTTACTGGTTTTAACTATGTCGAAATTTTAAAAAAGTTAAAGGCTCAGTCGGAACCGATTGAGCCGATAGAGAAGGAGGCAGCATATGCCTAGCGTGAATTTTACCGTGAAATGGCCGAATGGCGAGCTGATTCAATATTACTCTCCATCCACGGTGATTTATGAATATCTATCTAAAGGACATTCATATCCAGCAATACAGTTTTTAAAGTTGGCTGAAGATGGCTTATCTGCTGCATCAGAACGAGTACGGGTACGTTATGGCTTTGCATGTAGTTCAGCCATGGACAGCCTATCCACGATCAAACGCCAAGCTAACTTATTCGCCTTAAAAGACGAAGACCAAATTGAAATTACTGAAATGTACAATGAATAAGGGGAACAAGATGCTTAATATGCAAATTCAAGATTTACAACCAAATTATGATGTCGTGATTGTGGGTGGTGGCCAGGCAGGGTTATGTATCAGTCATTATTTACAAAAAGCAGGGATTGATCATGTGATTCTAGAAAAAGAATCAGAGTTAACCCATAGCTGGCGTAGTAAACGGTGGGATAATTTCACTTTGGTTACACCCAATTGGCAATGTTTACTTCCAGAGCATCCATATAACGGTAATGATCCTGATGGATTTATGAAAAAAAATGAAATTGTTGAATACCTCGACGACTTCATTGAAAAACTGAATCCACCAGTTTTATTAAATGTTCAAGTTAAGCATGTGGCAAAAATTGCACCGCAACATTTTGAAATTGAAACCAGTTTGGGCACAACTACTGCTAAACAATTAGTTGTAGCGGCTGGTGGTTATCACACCCCAATTTATCCAAAACTAAGTGATCAAGTACCTGAACAAGTATTGGTGATGCATTCAGAACAATATTTTAATGTGGAACAGTTACCTGAAGGTAATGTTTTGGTTGTCGGTTCAGGGCAATCGGGAGCCCAAATCGCTGAAGATCTACATTTGGCTGGTAAAAAGGTCTATCTTTCTACGGGAGATGCACCACGCTGTGCACGTTTTTATCGTGGTAAAGACGTAGTGAAGTGGCTTTATGAAATGGGCTATTACGAAACAACTGTCAAAGATCATCGATACAGTGAAGAAGTTCGTAACAGTACTAATCATTATGTGACTGGGCGAGATGGTGGTCGTGATATTGATCTACGTAAATTTGCATTAGAAGGTATGCGACTGCTTGGACGATTTGAGGACTATAAGGATGGGCAGTTTGTATTCCGTCCAGATTTAATTCAGAACTTAGATATGGCAGATGCAACTTATAACCGTATTAATGCCTCTATTGATGACTATCTAGAGAAAAATAATATTGTGACTGAAGAACCTGCATCTGTATATCAGCCACTTTGGCGGCCAGAGCAGGAAATTACCCATATCGACTTAGTTGATGAAAACATCACCTCAATCATTTGGTGTATCGGATTTAGACCAGACTATTCTTGGATTGATTTAGATATATTCCAAACAAATGGATATCCAAAACATGATCGCGGTATTACGGTTGACCCAGATGTAAGCTTTATTGGATTACCTTGGTTAAACACGTGGGGTTCAGGACGTTTTATGGATGTTGCTAAAGATGCTGGGTTTATTGCGGATCATCTCATTCAACAATTAAATGTTACACCTCTGCATATATCCTCAACATTAGCATCATTGGCTTAAATACTAGGCAGCTGAATAGTCTCAACTTTCGGCTGCATCAAACCTCAAATTTAGTTAGAAATCATAGGGTAGCCCAAATGGACCAACAACCTTTTGTAATTAATACTAATACTGCACCATGGGAATTTCTTCCTGTTCCATTTTTAAATAGTGAAATTCCTGTTAAAACCTGTCTGGCATGCCCAGATACAGGCATGATGATCTGGAAATTACGTTATCCAGCAGGTTTTACAACTGTTGAACACTGGCATAATTGTGCACATGGCATGTATGTCTTAGAAGGACACTTGGTGACAAGCCAAGGTGAATTTGGACCAGGGAATTTTGTTTGGTTTCCAGAAGGGAGTGTGATGTTCCACGGAGCTCGTAGTGACAATGATGCCCTAGTTCTTTTTATTACTAATAAAGACTTTGATATCCACTTCACAGCAGAGGAAGGTCTTCCTGAATTTATCGAGTAAATAGCTAAACAGAAATCCTATCCAATATGCCATTAGTGGAGTTAAGTACTATGAATATGCTACTAGTGAAACACTTTCCTGTTCGTAATCTTAAATTTTTTAAGAAGAACTTATTAAAGACTCACTATTGGATGGGAAACTCTGCAGGACTGACTTATGCAATACTTGCTTTATCTGTCATGTTTCCAGCAGGCGAGCGATTTTTTATTCAATCTGTAAAAAAGGCTCGTTTTAAACCTGAAGCGAAGCTTGATATTGATTTACAACGACAGATTACTAACTTTATGGTACAAGAAGCTATTCATACTCGCGAACATATGTACTTCAATCGATTTAATCAAATTAATGAAATACATATGGCAGAATTAGAGCAGAAAACTGAAGAAGCCATTCAATTTCTTAGTCAATGGGTTTCGAATATATCCAGTAAATGTGGTATTTCTACACAAGAAAGTGACTTATTAATAACAGTTGCTTTAGAGCATTGCACAGCAACGATTGCAGCAAAATTTTTAAAATTCAAAAAATTTAATGAATTGATTCAAGATCCTGAAATTTCAAGGTTTTGGGTCTGGCATGCGATAGAGGAAATCGAACATAAAAGCGTAGCTTTTGAATTATTAGAGAAAATTTCTAAAGATTCATATAAATTCAATTTCATCAGATGTATAACATATCTATTTAGCTTAACAGGGCTTTCTTTATGCTATGGATATTGCTTAATGAATCTGCTAGTCAAAGATAATAAAATAAATTATCTCAATGCATTAAATGATATTTATCAATATAGCCTTAGTCCAAGTAAAGGTATTCTATTCGCTTCGTTTAGTGATTTTTTTGCATTTTTAAAACCTAATTTTCATCCGAATGAAATTGATCATGAAGAGTTACTAGCCATTTGGAAGGAGAAAATAAAGTTAGATGTATCGGATTTAACATAATCTCTATTATACGAAATCAACATGTTATTCCAAAGTAGAAATGTCCGGTTTCTCCAAAGTAAAAATGTCCGCTTTTAGAATATGCACTTTTGCAATTTCCTTAGCGGACGGTTTGATATGTTGGTGTCTATGTCGGATAAAGAACTTAAACGATTGTCGGTCTTGCAGGAAATCTGCGATCAACGCATAACTCAATCCTAGGCTGCTCAGCTACTTCATATTTCAGAACGTCAGATCAGACGCTTACTGCAGAAATACAAAGCCCAAGGTCCAGCTGCATTAGCCCATGCCGGTCGTGGCCAAATCAGCAATTCTAAACTTCCTGAAGAACTCAGACTCAAGTGCCTCAATATTGTTTCTGACCAACTCCATGGTTTCGGACCCACTTTAGCGCATGAAAAGCTCACCACCGTACATGGATTCGATCTTTCAGTAGAAACCCTGCGTTCCTGGATGATTGCAGCTGACTTATGGATGCCCCGATCCAAGCGCTTGAAACGCCCGTATCAGCCTCGTTACAACCGGGATTGCTTTGGTGAACTGATCCAAATTGATGGCTCACACCATGACTGGTTTGAAGGACGCGCTGCTAAATGCTGTCTGCTGGTGTTTATCGATGATGCTACAGGAAAATTGCAGCATTTACGCTTCTGTGAGTCAGAATCAACCTTTGACTATATGATTTCAACACGCTTATATGTCGAACAGCACGGTAAGCCTTTAGCGTTTTACAGCGACAAACATTCAGTCTTTAGAGTGAATCAAAGCAGCAAGAAAGACACCAAGATTACCCAGTTTGGACGTGTACTCAGCACCCTGAATATCGATATCATCTTCGCTAATTCACCGCAGGCCAAAGGCCGTGTGGAACGGGCCAACAGAACCCTTCAGGACCGTCTGATCAAGGAGATGCGCCTGAAAGGCATCTGTTCGATTGAGCAAGCTAATGTCTGGCTACCCTGCTTCATTGAGCAGTTCAATCAGAAGTTCGCCAAGATGGCTTTTAATCCTAAGAATCTACATCGGCCTATCACTGAAACAGCCGAAGAGTTAGATGATATTTTTACTTGGCGTGAACCCCGCAGAGTCACGAATAGCCTGACGATTACTTATGATAAATGCGTATATCTCCTGGAAAACACCGAAGAAAATCAAAGGTTGATCGGTAAGTATCTTGAGTTCCTGGAATACCCGGATGGTACTGTAGCCATCATGCATAATAGCCGAAAGATCAATTACAGCCTCTTCGATAAATTAAGTCAGCTGAATCAGCGAGAGATTGTTGAGAATAAACGGTTGGGTGCTGTTCTGAATCATATCCAACAACAGCATGAAGAACTGGAACAGCAAAACAAACGCAATCGTTCTCAAAAGATGCCAAGCAGACGTGCACAGAAAACAGCAATTCAAGAACTAAATCTAAATCCTGTGCTTGACTTGGAAATGTCCATATAGGACATTTCTATCTGGTTATTAGGTAGGACATTTCTACTTTGGAATAACAGAACAAATTGAAACATATAAAAATCAAAAACTTATGCTATAAATAATTTGCTCGACGATGTCGAAAAGCCGACTTGGGAACAAGTCGGCTTTTTTATGAGCAGTTTTGATATATTTTGCCAATAAAATTGGTTAAAAAACGATCAAATCGTAATTTCCTTCCGATTCCTTAAGGCTTCCATTTCTGAATTTATCCCCATTTCTTGCGGATAAGCTTTGGGATAATTTTGATGATTTTTTGTACGCTTTGGCTTACAGCATTTTACGAAATTGTTTGTATCCAAGCACCAGTGAAGTCCCTATGATCGATCTATATGAACAGGATGTTCAATGACTTAAAACAAGAATAATCAGTCAGACACCATGACCATTAGGTAGTCAGCCCTACCTATGCGCTCCACACCGAAAAATCCCGACATGACGTCGGGATTTTTTATTGTCATTTGAATAATAATTCAATTAAGCATAAAATATAGATTGTAATCTATATTATTGTTGTAATATGTGGACAGTCATTACAACGGATCTGTTTAACGAATGGCTTGCACAGCAAGATCAATCTACACAAGAGAAAGTACTCGCAGCGTTGGTCGTTCTACAGCAACAGGGACCAAGTTTAGGTCGTCCTTTAGTAGATACCGTCTATGACTCCAAATTTACCAATATGAAAGAGCTACGTGTTCAGCATCGAGGTAAACCACTGAGAGCCTTTTTCGCGTTTGATCCTTTACGACAAGCTATTGTGCTGTGTATCGGTGATAAAGGCGGTAAAAAGCGTTTTTATAAAGAGATGTTAGATATTGCCGATCAGCAATACGAAATTCATCTTTCAACTTTAGGAGATCAATCTAATGGCTAAGACCCTACAAGAATTATTGGCTAATCGCTCTCCAGAGAGTCAAGCTCGTATTCAACAAATGGCGGATGAATTATTGTTGGAAACTCAGCTTCACCTTATTCGTGAAGAGTTAGAGATTTCTCAAAAAGAACTGGCTGCAACCCTTGGAATCAAACAGCCTTCATTGTCAGCAATCGAAAATCGTGGTCATGATCTTAAAATTTCAACGATGAAAAAGTATGTCGAAGCAATGGGCGGAAAACTTCGTATTGATGTAGAGCTTCCAACAGGAAAACACATAGGATTCAATGTCTAATAATAAACCTTTGAAAAATAGTAGTAAATTACTTGTTAACTTGGACAAGTTTATATTTTTAGTCAATGCTGCTGATAGCCTAGAGGAAATTGAAATTATTAGAGATTTATGCTGTGACTATTTTTCACATTGTAAGAAGTCAAGCTATTACACTGATATTTTCGACAATGCTTATTGGATAAAATATTACGAAATAACTTAATCTTTCCAGATTCGCATAAGAGATTTTATGCTAAATAGATATGAGAAAGGCCATAAATTGTGACTTTCTCATATACGAAGAGAGAGCTGAGAACTTTCGTTTTATTGATTTATTCCAAATGAAGCTGATATTGATGTGTGGTGATTTTAATTTTTAGTTGCTTATATTTTCTTTTCGTAGCGCTCAGAGCTGAATTAGACACTTCTGTATAAAATATAGGATCATTCATCAAATCAGAAAATAATTTATATCCAATCAATAATTTACTGTATTTATTCCCATCTTTGAGATTCGTTTCAATTAATTGATCTAAATCTTTTACAGAAAAACTATATATATTGGCCTCGATAGAGTGTTTCTGAACGGGCACCATACAGGGTTGGCGATAGGAACTAAAGTTAAATTAGGTATTGATATGGCTTTGTTGCACAAAGATTTAAAAGTTAAGACTTCTCATATCTACTCAAATTTAAGTGACAACTCGGGTATGTGGTCTGCCTAAGTCCGTAAATTTATTTAATACTGCCATACGTGCATGAATCTCATTGACTTGGCTTTGAAAATTTCTCGCACTGAGTTTATCCCCCAATAATTTGATGCAATGCATCTTGGTTTCAACCAAACTTCGCCGATGATAGCCTGACCATTTCTTCCAAATAGTTCTTCCTAAACGTTTAACTGTTCGAAGCAACTCATTGCGTTCTAGCGAGCTCATCTTTTTATCTTTCCATGGCTTCGCATTTTTTCTTGGTGGAATCACTGCATGTGCTTGCCGATCCGCAATGACCTGTCGGCACTGTTTGGTATCATAAGCTCCATCGGTATAGACGGAGTCAACTCTCTCATCTTGTGGAATCTGATCGAGTAAATCACCAAGTACCTGTGAATCACTCACATTGTTGGTTGTGAGCTGAACAGCGCGTATTTGTAAGGTTTTAGCATCTATACCCATATGTAATTTACGCCATTGGCGACGATATTCAGGCTGATGTTTTTTACGCTTCCATTCACCCTCACCTAAGAATTTCAGACCTGTAGAGTCAACGATTAGATACAGTCCATCACAACTTTTTTGATAGCTAATCACAATATCAATATGCTGTTGTCGTCTACAAATTGTAGTGTAGTCTGGCGCTATCCAATTTAACCCACAAAGATGGATGAGACTTTGAACAAAGCCAGTGACCATGCGTAAAGACAATCGAAAGAGAGATTTAATCATTAGGCAGCATTGGATAGCTGCGTCGGAGTAAGTTTGATTTCGTCCTTGTTTGCCTTTTGATGGGGCATACCATTGCGTAGCAGGATCAAACCAAATGGCAATATTTCCACGATTAATGAGAGCTCGGTTATATGAAGACCAATTGGTTGTGCGATAAATTTTAGGTGTCGACTTATTCATTTGAAAATTATATTGTGGAATAAGCCTTTAGAGATAGGTTTGTGCAACAAAGCCGTTTTCTTAACAAAACTATGGAGCATTACAATGCGTTTACCGACTAGTGTGCAACACATAACACGAGCAATACCTTCTTGAGATTTTAAGCGCAACTCAAATAGTCCTTTACTCATTGGTAATGTGTGAGATTCTCCTAAGTTTGCGCCGGGGGTGAGTCTATTACTTTACCCAGTGCATTATTTAATATAGTTCTATAGACATCCAAGCGTTCTTTGTAATTTTCAATAAACTTAGTCAACTCTATGTCATCAGGGCTACTTAACTTACGAAAATGTTTTCACTTCCTATTATTTCAAGAAAATCAAAGCTCATTGTGCAACGAATATAAATATAAGATGACTTTTAAATCAGCTTGTCTCTAATCTCGAATCCGCTAATATCCTCAAAAGCTATTTTTCTTGTCCATTTACTTCTTCAAATACACCTTTGTGGTTCAAAAGCATGTGTTTGATCGGTTGACCAGTGAGCTGATTAATATCCAAAAGATCATAAACCATTTGTTGTCCTAGCTGTTCACGCCGGACGGCTTCAACAATTTCCTGCATGTTTTGAAATTCTTCAAAACTCAGAACAACAGCTTCGGGCGTATTCTTCGTATAAACAAAAACAGGTTTATGACTTTCTTTGACACATTGAACAATTTTGCTCCAAGATTTGCGAACATCAGACGCAGAAACAATCGCACCGTTTATAAAAGTTAATCGACTCATATCTAAGACCTTATACTGGATGGCAAAAATTAAATCACTTTAGAATATTGTTCCGAATGTAAGAAAACGACCGTTATTTATTATGGGGCTATTATATATTTCTAAAATTAGTAGATGATATTTGTATGTAACTATATAATCTAAAAAAATAAATTTTAAATCGTGCAAATTAAAAATAGGGAAAGCTATGCTTACTGGAGTCTATATAAATAATGTTGCTACTTATAGTGTACCAACACAATTAGATGGTTTAAAGCAGATAAATTTTATATTTGGGGCAAATGGGTCTGGAAAAACTACAATTGTAGAATTATAGATCAACCATTAGGCTACACACATTGTTTACTTCAATGGCTTGGTGAAGAACCAATAAAAACTCTAGTCTATAATAAGGATTTTATTGATCGTAATTTCAATCAAGAAAATACCGTTAAAGGAGTTTTTACTCTAGGTGACGATCAAGTTGAGGCAGAAGGTCAAATTGCTTTATTGCGTCCACAAATGAGGGTGAATGGAAGCGTAAAAAACATCAGCCTGAATATCGTCGCCAATGGCGTAAATTACATATGGGTATAGATGCTAAAACCTTACAAATACGCGCTGTTCAGCTCACAACCAACAATGTGAGTGATTCACAGGTACTTGGTGATTTACTCGATCAGATTCCACAAGATGAGAGAGTTGACTCCGTCTATACCGATGGAGCTTATGATACCAAACAGTGCCGACAGGTCATTGCGGATCGGCAAGCACATGCAGTGATTCCACCAAGAAAAAATGCGAAGCCATGGAAAGATAAAAAGATGAGCTCGCTAGAACGCAATGAGTTGCTTCGAACAGTTAAACGTTTAGGAAGAACTATTTGGAAGAAATGGTCAGGCTATCATCGGCGAAGTTTGGTTGAAACCAAGATGCATTGCATCAAATTATTGGGGGATAAACTCAGTGCGAGAAATTTTCAAAGCCAAGTCAATGAGATTCATGCACGTATGGCAGTATTAAATAAATTTACGGACTTAGGCAGACCACATACCCGAGTTGTCACTTAAATTTGAGTAGATATGAGAAGTCTTAACTTTTAAATCTTTGTGCAACAAAGCCGACTTAAACTGAAATTTCTTTTCATATTTAATTTCCAGATTATCTAAAGTTTCAGTAAATTCTTCTTCTGCCTCTAGATATTTTTGTGTAGGCTTTGGCAGTGGCCAGCTTTTAGGTTTAGTTTTAGGTTCTTTTTTCCGAGTAAGCCAAAAGTATTCTGTAGAATCCATTATTCTTACCCGGCTTTGTTGCATAAAGGTTTGAAAGGCTGAGTTCCCTTAAGCTACTCAAATTTAAGAGACAACTTGGGTATGAGGGCGACCTAATTCTGTGAATTTATTCAAGACTGCCATGCGTGCATGGATCTCATTCACCTGACTTGGAAAACTCCGCGCTGTTAATTTATCGCCTAATAATTTGATGCAATGCATCTTGGTTTCAACCAAACTTCGACGGTGATAACCAGACCACTTTTTCCAAAGCGATCTGCCTAGCCGTTTGACTGTCTTTAATAATTCGTTCCGCTCTATAGACCTCGCTTGCTGATCCTTCCAAGGCTTTGCATTCTTTCTAGGTGGAATGATCGCATGTGCATCTCGATCTAAAATGACTTGTCGGCAGTGCTTTGTGTCATAAGCACCATCTGTATAAACAGAATCAATTGGTTCATCCAAGGGAATTTGAGCAAGTAAATCTTCGAGTACTTGAGAATCACTGACATTATTTGTGGTGAGTTGTACTGCACGTATTTGCAGGGTTTTAGCATCTATAGCAATGTGAAGCTTACGCCATTGGCGACGATATTCAGCCCCATGTTTCTTGCGTTTCCATTCACCTTCACCAAGAAACTTCAAACCAGTAGAGTCTACGAGTAGATGCAGTCCATCACTACTTTTTTGATAGCTAATCGCAATATCAATATGCTTTTGTCTACGACAAAGGGTGGAATAATCCGGAGCTGTCCAATCTAATCCAGAGAGTTTAATCAGACTTTGAACAAAACCTGTGACCATACGTAAAGAGAGTCGGAATAGTAATTTGATCATTAAGCAGCATTGAATCGCTGTATCGGAGTAGGTTTGATTTCGACCTTGCTTGCCTTGTGATTGTGCATACCACTGAGTCTTTGGATCAAGCCAAATGGAAATATTACCTCGGTTAATTAAGGCTCGGTTATAGGATGACCAATTGGTTGTACGGTAGATTTTAGAGGCAGGCTTATTCATTTTGAAATTATATTGCTGAATAAGCTTTTGATGCTAGGTTTGTGCAACAAAGCCTTCTTACCCATAAAAAAAACCGCCCTTAGGCGGTGGCTAAACTCACAGGCAATATAGTATTACTTCAATTATTGGGAGATAAACTCAGTGCGAGAAATTTTCAAAGCCAAGTCAATGAGATTCATGCACGTATGGCAGTATTAAATAAATTTACGGACTTAGGCAGACCACATACCCAAGTTGTCACTTGAATTTGGCTCAATTAGGATCGCTTCTATCTTTCAAACCTTTATGCAACAAAGCCGTTCAGTTGTGGGATGCAAATAAAGTTTCATCCTAACCCTAAAAACAGAGAGAAACGTCGCGCACTCTCCTATTCATAAAAAATCCATTTTATATCAGTATGTTGCGAGCACTTACACCCGAGACTGGATCGTTTTGCCTTTCATGGGAGAATGATTAAGGGCGCTAAAGTATCATCCTAATTTTCGCCCAGGCTCGAAAAATACGGTAAATGGTGAAAATAAAAATTCATCCTTTTCCGATGTTGCCCGTTCCAACACGTAAGCAGTCAGTCAGAAAAAACACATAGATCCAATCCCTAGCGAGCATTGAGCTCTCTCATCCGTGCCAACTGCTCCAACCCTTGGACGCCCTAAATGCTTACCCAAAAAAATCAACATCTTCTTTTAAAAACACAATCAAAAATGACTCCCTTATATCCATTTAACCTAAACAGCCTTCCCCCACTGCACTAGCTAGGGCTCGTAGTTCGGCGCAAGGCTGAAGTCGCTTGACTGCTTCGCTGTGCAGATCCATGACCCACTTTCCATCAAACTCCCGGTTGTAGTTCCACAAGCATCTCGCGAGTCTTGCCGGCCCGCTCCACTAACAAGACCACAACATCTCCAACGTTCTTGTCGTCTAGCCGGGCCTGTAATGTGGTGACGTCGTCGACGGCGATACCGTCGATGCTGATAACGCGATCGCCGGGCACGATGCCGCCTGCGGTGACCTCGACGCCGACGAGCCCGGCCCTGTGCGCCACCGAGCCCGGCGTCACGCGCAATACGAATACGCCCTTACTACCGGTCAGCGCCTGCAGACGCGCGTTGAGCTGCTCATCCACCTCGATGCCCAGCGCCGGACGGATGTACTTGCCGGTCTTTATGAGTTGCGGCACCACGCGCATGACGGTATCCACCGGCACAGCGAAACCGATGCCAGCGGACGCGCCCGAAGGGCTGTAGATGGCGGTGTTGATGCCGATCAGCCGCCCGGCCGAATCGAGCAGCGGGCCGCCGGAGTTGCCGGGGTTGATAGCGGCGTCGGTCTGGATCAGGTGATCGATGGCAGGCCCGCCCCCTTCGCCGTCGAGGGTGCGGTCGAGCGCCGAGACGATGCCGGTGGTGAGCGTCCAGTCCAATCCGAAGGGATTGCCGATAGCGAACACTTTCTGCCCGACCTTGAGGTCGGCACTGGTGCCCACCGGCACAGCGGGCGGGCGCTTGAAGCCGACGCCGATCTTGAGCACGGCGATGTCGTGCTCGGGACTGGCGCCCACCAGCGCAGCCTGATAATCTCGACCGTCGGCCAGTTTGACCGTGGCAGACGATGCCCCCTGGATGACGTGGAAGTTGGTCACCACGTGGCCGGCATCGTCCCAGATGAAGCCGGAGCCGGTGCCGCGCGGCACGGAAAAGACATTGCGCGACCAGACGTCACGCACCAGTTGCGCCGTGGTGATGTAAACCACCGACCCGCGCGATTTCTCGAACAGTTGGATGGTGGTCTGCTCGTCTGCCGCCAGATCACCACGCGGTGTCACCGTGCGCTCGGCCGCTTCGCGCGGACTGAACCAGGCTTCGATGGCAGGCAAGAACTGCCACAGCAGCATGAGTGCGGCGATGCAGCCAGTGATGACGAGCCAGCGCCGGATGAATCGGTCCGGCGCCGGGCGGCTGTTGAGATCGGGGTAGGTCATGCCATTCTCCTTGTTGAAATCAGCGCCAGACACCGCTGGCGCGCCAACGCGGTGGGCGTGGCGCCAAGGGGATGTCCGGCAGAAATGGGCTGGAATGAAGCGGTTGCGGTGCCATCGAATCAGCCAATTCCCGCAAGCGTTGGATGCGCTCTGGCGTCGAATTCGCGCACCCGCGACAAACCCAGTTGCGCCAGCAGCGCGAGCTGTGGCGAAACGGCCAGCAACAGCAGCGCCGGCCACTGGATAGCGACTGTGCCCCACAGCAAGGCCGGCAGGCTGAAGAGGAGCATGATTTGCCCCAACAAGGCCAGAAGATGGGTGAGCCGGCTGATGGAATCGGCCAGGCCCATGACACGCAAATCCTCGTTCGCAATATGCGCGATTTCGTGGCCGAGCACGCCGGTCAACTCGCGGAGCGTGAGACTACGCACCAGCCAGTAAGTCGCCCCGAGGGCCAGCATCGCGCCTGCGAGCGCCGCGATCTTGGCGGGGCTGGTCTCCGGGTCGAGGATCACGAACTTGCGCGCCAGGGCGATCAGCCCGATCAGGATCACCGTCTTGACCTGGATGATGCTATCGCGGCGCAAGGCCACCCGCACGATGGAATGCTTAAACTCCATGGCGATGAGCAGCGTCATGATCATGCCGAACACGGTCTGGAAGACCTTGTGATCGAGCGGATTGAACGCATCGATGACCAGCAGGCTGAAGACGATCGAGATCAGCTGCAGCAGCGAGACCACGATGATCAGGGCAATGATTGCGGACAGCGCGAGCGCGATCACCTGTTCGAAGCGCTCGTAGAACGTCATCACTGCCCATTGGGCACGAAATGTTTTGATCGGGTCCAGTTGCTTTTCCTTCATCGCCATTCCTCTCAATTCTGAAATACTTGTGCGCCCACAACTTGGTTGCGCCCTTGTCTTTTTGCCTGGTAGAGCGCGCTGTCCGCCTGCTGCATCACCTGCTCGGAAGAGTTTAAGCAGACGTCAAGGGGGGCCACCCCCATGCTGGCGCTATAGCTGATCGACACCTCTCCACACACCACCGCTGTCGTCGCAACGTCTTGACGAAATCGCTCCGCCCATACTTGGGCGTCTTCAATCGATGCCGCTTCCAACAACACAGCGAATTCCTCCCCCCAATCCGGGCAGCCATGTCGGTTGCGCGAATGTGTTCCCTCAACCGTGCAGCAAAGTGCTTGAGCACCTCATCGCCGCACCCGTGTCCATATAGTAAGCACGCAAAAAAACCAATACAATACCGATATGAGTTATCCAATACATTTTAGAAAGAAAATATTAGCCAAGCTTGAAGAAGGCCAATCTATTCGAGCGGTTGCTCAGCACTTCGAAATTGATAAAAATACAATTGTCGAATGGAAAAAAGCGAATCGAAATAAAAAGAACTCGACCAAGAAAACCATCTAAAGTTGATGATGATGCCTTACGTGCAGATGTTGAGCAATATCCTGATGATTATCAATATGAACGCGCTGCTCGTTTTGGTTGTGGTATTTCTACAATTGGAGATGCGCTCAAGGGTCTAAATATCACAGTTAAAAAAGACCTTACTGCACCCGAAAGCAAAAACAGAACTCAGAGAGCAGTATTTAAAAGATTTAAACCGATTAAGGTATCAACACCCGATCATCTATCTTGATGAAAGTGGATTTAAATCTCATGAACATAGACCTCAGGGTTATTCAAAACAGGGAAATCCTTGTTATGGAACATATAATTGGCAATGGCTTTGTTGCACAAACCTATCTCTAAAGGCTTATTCCACAATATAATTTTCAAATGAATAAGTCGACACCTAAAATTTATCGCACAACCAATTGGTCTTCATATAACCGAGCTCTCATTAATCGTGGAAATATTGCCATTTGGTTTGATCCTGCTACGCAATGGTATGCCCCATCAAAAGGCAAACAAGGACGAAATCAAACTTACTCCGACGCAGCTATCCAATGCTGCCTAATGATTAAATCTCTCTTTCGATTGTCTTTACGCATGGTCACAGGCTTTGTTCAAAGTCTCATCCATCTTTGTAGGTTAAATTGGATAGCGCCAGACTACACTACAATTTGTAGACGACAACAGCATATTGATATTGTGATTAGCTATCAAAAAAGTTGTGATGGACTGTATCTAATCGTTGACTCTACAGGTCTGAAATTCTTAGGTGAGGGTGAATGGAAGCGTAAAAAACATCAGCCTGAATATCGTCGTCAATGGCGTAAATTACATATGGGTATAGATGCTAAAACCTTACAAATACGCGCTGTTCAGCTCACAACCAACAATGTGAGTGATTCACAGGTACTTGGTGATTTACTCGATCAGATTCCACAAGATGAGAGAGTTGACTCCGTCTATACCGATGGAGCTTATGATACCAAACAGTGCCGACAGGTCATTGCGGATCGGCAAGCACATGCAGTGATTCCACCAAGAAAAAATGCGAAGCCATGGAAAGATAAAAAGATGAGCTCGCTAGAACGCAATGAGTTGCTTCGAACAGTTAAACGTTTAGGAAGAACTATTTGGAAGAAATGGTCAGGCTATCATCGGCGAAGTTTGGTTGAAACCAAGATGCATTGCATCAAATTATTAGGGGATAAACTCAGTGCGAGAAATTTTCAAAGCCAAGTCAATGAGATTCATGCACGTATGGCAGTATTAAATAAATTTACGGATTTAGGCAGACCACATACCCGAGTTGTCACTTAAATTTGAGTAGATATGAGAAGTCTTAACTTTTAAATCTTTGTGCAACAAAGCCATAAAAATCGTGGACTACATTTCAATCTAATCAATAATGAGCATACAGATAGACCCTTTAAATAATGACCAGAACCATTCCAATAATCGTTGTTAACATCCCAACTGCTGTACCCATCGTGATTGGTTCAGCAAAGAATAACCATGCTTCTAATGCAGTCGCGACAGGAACCAAATAAAAATAGGTTGTAACCTTAGTCGCTTCCCCAATCTTCAGAAGATAAATCAAAAGTAAAATGGCACTGACTGAAACACCGACCACAAGCCAGACGAGACCCGCAATAAATGAAAGAGACCATGCTACTACTGTATCCGATTCAAAAAAGTAACTGAGTATGCCCATCACCAGTGTTAAGGATACATATTGAAAGAATGTTAAAGACAGAATATGTCCTGTGCTATTGACCTTTTTCTGATACAAAGCCCCTGTGGTCACACCAACTAAAGCCAATACTGCTGATATCAATGGAATCAGTTCCACATGATTCGATGTTTTGCTCGGAGATAAAACTAAACAAACTCCAACAAAACCAACGACTACACCTAGCCATTTCATTCGGCTCATACTGGCTTGATCAGAAAAAGAAAGAATAATGGCGGTTAAAATTGGTTGTAAGCCTGTGATTAATGCAACTAAGGCAGGTGACATCCCCTGATTGATCGCATAAAAGCAACCACCGAGAAACAACGTATGCATCAGCAAACCAGCTTTCATTTGCTCAATGATACTTTTTACAGGTGGAAATTTGACTCGGGCAATCAATACCATCACTAAAAACACAAGGCAAGACAACAAACCTCGTAAAAAAAGCAATTTAAATGGAGGTGCGTAGGCAATCGTAAATTTAGCAGCGATGAACCCCGTGCTCCATAAGAGAACAAAGACCATTGGCACGAAAAAGGTGATACCCATACCACCCTTTTTAGTCATATTCATAAGACATACCTAAAAAATCGCATGGAGGAACCATGCGATTGGTGGACATTAAACAGCAGGTGACCAAGCGTCATAGTTCAAGACATATTGATTGTTTTCACGGTAAATACGTCCAGATGCAAGCAGGTTGAAATGCATACCACTGATGGATAATTTGTCGGTTGCCACACGATCCAATAAGGTTGCACGTACAGCTGCGGCTTCATTTGGATCACTATCAAATGCAATCGTGACTTCAGGCTGAGCAATCTGTAAATGAGGGAAATGAACAATATCGCCCCAGATGAGTAATGAATCCTTTTCATCACCGATCAGATAACCTGTATGTCCCGGTGTATGACCGAATAATGGAACTGCTTGGATACCCGGTAAGATCGCCTCATTTTTAAATGGAACTAATTTGTCGTCATACGCATCAAACGCATTTCTTGCAACACCAAAAAATGGTTTGAATCCATCTGGAGCAGATGCAAAAATTGTGTCATTGCGCCAGAATCCCAATTCATTTTCATGTACATATACTTCTTGCACATTTCGGAAAATCGGAGTTGCTAAAGGAGCCGCTAATCCGCCCACATGATCAGGATGCGCATGAGTCAAAAGCACTGTATCAATATCCAGCGGGTCAATACCTGCAGCAGATAAGGCAACTTGTAATCGCCCACCCCAGCCATTAATACCACCCGCACCACTATCTACCAAAATTGTGCGACCACCAGTTTGCAGCACAAATGCATTAATGTTCATACGCGGTAGAGGCTCTTTATACGAGGGTTCAAAAACTATTGCCAGTTAAGCGGGGCGTGATTTTTACGCATATGTGTTTATGTTATTAAAATGATATAGATTACTTGTTTAATACCCCAAGGAATAATTTAATGTTGCTATGCGTTAGTCACTTTTCTTTCAAAAGTTGATTATATCTTTCAACGTAACCGTCGTGATATTCAAGCTCTTTTGATAGGAATTTGCAGTGAAAGAATAGGCGAAACTTGTCTTAAATAATGGTAATTCCTTATCTTTAAAATAGAGTACGCCCGATGAAATTCATTAGGCGTTTACTTTAAATAAGTGTCAGGTTATTTTATAATTATATGTACTTGTCAATCATGATTCTTTTTCTCAATTGCGTTAAAAAAACAATTTTGCTATTTTTGACTTTTCACACCATTTTGTTCAATTTGTACTGCGACTTGCCAGCTAGGTAGTTGGCTTAAACCTGCTACATAACGTTGGATATGGGGATAATTTTCACCTTGTCCCATATGATAAACTAAAGCATGTAGTCCAAAGCCCATCATAAAGTCAGCACCGGTTAAACGGTCTGCCACTAGAAATTCTTTATCTTTTAAATATTCATTTAAATGGCCAAATACCTTATCGAACTCAACTTGAGTATAATTTTCTAGAAATACCAACTTCGTGCCTTGCTTGGTTTCTATCGCATTAAACGTTTTTAACAAAAATGGCAGCATGGCAGAGCTTTCTGAGAAATGAATCCACTGTAGATAATCGACATAAGTAGATTCATCCATATCTGGTGCTAAATGCGGCGCAAGTTTCTGAATTAATAACTCAACGATTGCGCCTGACTCTGCAATAACTTTGCCATCCCATTCCAATACTGGAGATTTCCCTAAAGGATGGATGGTTTTTAAAGATTCAGGGGCCAAATGCGTGCTTGAGTCACGATAATAGCGTTTCAGCTCATAGGGCTGCTTGATTTCTTCAAGTAACCACAAAATGCGAAAAGAACGTGATTGATCTAAATGATGTAGTTTAATCATGATAATTCCTATTTTTTTAAATTTTTACAACCACTTTGCCAAAGTTTTCGCCTTTCAACATACCATTGAAAGCATTGATCGTGTTATCTAAACCTTGCACCATATGCTCTTTATATTTGATTTTTCCGTCTTTCAACCATTCAAACATTTGCTGATAGAATTCCGGATACTGACTGCCATAATCATCAAAAATAATAAAGCCTTGCATGCGAATACGCTTTTTTAAAAGGGTGGAAATAAAGCCCGGTAAACGGTCTAGCCCTTGTACTTGCTCGGTAGCGTTATACTGGGAAACCACACCACACACCGGTACACGTGCCGCAGAGTTAAGCAATGGCCATACCGCATCAAACACTTTACCCCCTACATTCTCATAATAAATATCAATACCGTTCGGAACTGCTTGTTGTAATTGTTCTGCAAAATTTTCATCATGATGATTGATACAAGCGTCGAAGCCGAGTTCTTCTACTGCATAACGGCATTTTTCAGGCCCACCTGCGACGCCAACCACGCGACAACCTTTAAGTTTGCCAATCTGTCCAACCGTAGCACCAACAGGTCCCGTTGCAGCTGCAACGACTAAAGTTTCACCGGCTTTAGGCTGACCAATGTCCAACAACCCCATATAAGCAGTAAATCCTGGCATTCCCAAAATACCCAATGCCCAAGATGGATGTTCAGGTTGCATACCTAAGCTTTGACATGCAGTCCCATTAGAAATTGCGTAGCCCTGCCAGCCATTTCCTGAAAAAACCCACTCGCCTTCTTTGAATTTTGGGTTTTTAGAGGCCACTACTTGACTGACTGTTCCACCGACCATCACTTCGCCAATTTCAACCGGTGCTGCATATGAAGGAGCATCGCTCATGCGACCACGCATATAAGGATCGAGTGACAAGTAAATGGTTTTTAACAATATCTCGCCTTGTTTAAGTTCATTGAGCTCAACTTGTTCAATACGAAAATCGCTGTGTTTTGGCTCACCCACTGGCCGTTTAGCTAAAACGATGCGTTGATTAATAACTGTTTTCACACACATAACTCCATGTTTTATTTAGAATTACTTCCCTTCACAATCAAAAATTATGATTAAAATTTCTTTACATCCATTGTAGAGGAGTTATAATAAAAAACAATACGACTGGTCTATTTTTTATAATAGAGTAAATAATTAATATGAAGCCTAATCCTATTAAAAAGTCTGAAGCGAAGCGCTTACACATTCTTAACACCAGTTCAGACCTGATTTTGCATAAAGGTTTTACTGGTGTAGGATTACAGGAAATTTTACAGAGCTGTGAGATCCCCAAAGGCTCGTTTTATCATTATTTCCAATCCAAGGAAGCTTTCGGATGTGAATTGGTACAGCATTATGTGGATAATTACCAAGTCCGTTTAAATGATGTATGGCGTAGCGATAAATCTCCTTATCAAAAGCTGATTGAGTATTTTAATTTATGGATAGAAGATCCTGAAACACAGTGTGGTTGGGCGGATAGTTGTTTAATTGTGAAACTTGCCGCAGAAGTTGCCGATCTATCTGAAGATATGCGTTCCATTATGTCCGCTGGCGTGGATGATGTAATCGAGCGTATTGCTGGTTTAATTGATTTGGGAAAACAGGATCAGTCTATCCAAGCAGATACTGAGGCCTCGACTTTGGCACAAGTACTTTACCAAATGTGGTTAGGTGCAGCATTACTGAGTAAGTTGCAAAAAGATAAAACACCATTACATCAAGCTCTGAGAGCAACTAAATTTCTATTAAAAAGTGAAGTTTCGTAAAAATTAGATTAAATATCAATTACATAATTAATGACAGCAGCCCAATGATTACTTATTAATGTGTTGTTATTAGATCAATTTACAATCCATGAGTATAGCGCACAATGAATTCTCCTTCTAAAGCCCTCATGACTCGTATTTTAGTCGGATATTTAGGCTTATATCCCACACTATTACTGGTACTCACTTTATTAAAGCCAATTACTCAGCATCAAAGTTTCCCGATGATGGTGTTGATTGAAGTCATAGTATTAGTGCCAGTAACGCAACTGATTTCTTTCCCACTGGCAGGTTGGCTCATTACACAGCTAAAAAATTTTAAGAATTTGTTTTAAGAAGAATTTATGCTGGCAACAGCAATCCTAAGTCCTTATTTTGCCAACCGTTGTGGTTGGCAAAATAACTCACTTAGTCAATACTAATCTGCGTAAGCTGGATAATCAATATAGCCTTTTTCTGTCCCACCATACATAGTGCTTGCATCTACTGGATTCAATGGCCAGCCATTGGCGATGCGATCGGGTAAATCTGGATTCGCAATAAATGGGCGTCCAAATGCAATTAAATCGGCCAGTCCTGCCTCTAAAATTCGAGTCCCTCTTTCTGCCGTATATCGACCTGCATAAATAATCCGACCACTGAAAGTGTCTCTGACATCTCTACGAAAATCATGAGGAAGTTCTGGTGCATTATCCCAATCAGCTTCTGCAATCGATAAATAGGCAATCCCAACTTCTTCAAGTATTTTTATGGCTTCAATATAAGTCACATGTGGATCATCTTCAACCAACCCTATGTAAACACGATCTTCCTCTGTACTTTCAAATAGCGGGGCAAAACGCACTCCTAAACGATCTGCACCAACCACCTCAGCAACTGCCTCTACTACTTCACGTAAAAAACGCAAACGATTGTTTAGTGATCCACCATATTCATCTTCACGGTGGTTACTATGTGCAGAGATAAATTGATTCACCAAATAACCATTTGCACAATGAATTTCAACTCCATCAAAACCAGCAGCCAAGGCATTGCGTGCTGCTTGAGCATAGAGTTGCACTAATTCTTTAACTTCTGCATTGCTTAAAGCACGTGGCATTGAAGGATCAGCCAAGGTCCCAGCATTAGGCCCGGTCTCAATAAACACTTTAACATTACTATCAGCCCTAATAGCCGAGGGTGCGACCGGTGATGCATGATTAGGTTGCAAAGATGTATGTGAAACACGCCCAACATGCCAAAGTTGTGCAAAAATAATGCCTCCTTTAGCATGCACTGCTTCAGTCACTTTACGCCATCCAGCAATCTGTTCAGGGCTGTAAATACCGGGAGTCCAAGCATAGCCTTGACCACGTGGCTCGATTTGCGTACCTTCGGTGACCATAAATCCTGCCCCGGCACGCTGTTGATAATAGGTTGCCATCAGTTCATTTGGAATATTCCCTGGCTGAGTACTGCGCGACCGCGTTAATGGTGGCAATACAATACGGTTTCGCAAAACATAAGGGCCTAAGCTTAAGTTTTGAAAAAGTATGCTGTCTTTCATTTCATTGTATCCAAATAATCATGACTTAATTGATCTAAATTAAAAAATACCCTTCCTTCCTGTATATAGAAAAATAAAGGAAAGAAAGCTATTAACTCAGACCCTCCACCATTAAGTGAGGGTTATTTTGCTTATTGCGCCCGTTGCTCAGAGTCAGAAGTTATTCACTGCTAAGCACCACAACAGACGCTAGCTACTCTTTATTTCAACAATTGAAGTAATGCTGTAGCAGTTGCAGCAGAAGAGGCTGGATTTTGTCCAGTAACCAGCAAGCCATCTACTTGAACATGTACTTGCCAATCATCTACTTTAGAATAATGACCACCATTTTCTTTAAGCATGTCTTCGACTAAAAATGGTACAATTTCAGTCAAGCCTACAGCAGCCTCCTCAGTATTGCTAAAACCAGTGACTAATTTACCGCTGACTAAAGGCGCTCCATTACTCGCTTTCACATGACGAAGAACACCTGGGGCATGACACACTGCTGCAACAGGTTTGCCAGACTGAATCGCCTGTTCAATCAGAGAAATTGAAATCGGATCTTCTGCTAAATCCCACAATGGACCATGCCCGCCTGGATAAAACACTGCATCATAATCAGCTACAGAAATTTCGCTAAGTTTATGCGTCTGTGCCAATGCTTGCATTGCAGTTGGATCAGCTTCAAAACGATGAGTGGCTTCAGTTTGCGCATCGGCTAAATTACTTTTAGGATCTAGTGGTGGCTGCCCACCTTGAGGCGACGCCAGCGTAACTTCAGCACCAGAGTCAATAAAGGTGTAATACGGTGCAGCAAGTTCTTCTAGCCAGAAACCTGTTTTCTTACCAGTATTGCCAAGTTGATCATGTGAGGTTAAAACGACTAAAATTTTCATGTTATTTCTCCGATAATTTTCATGATTGAGGAGCATTGTTGCATGATCACTTGCTGTGTGGCGTGAGCATGCCAGATAGCTTATTTAGATGCTCGTCGCAAGAATTTGGCGACTGATCTCTAATGAAACATTTTTGTGTTCGCCTAGCTGTGTCAGATTGTGTGATTTAAGTTGCGTAATGATGATCTCAATATCTGTCTCCCCCAGTCCATAATCGCTAAGACGAGTCGGCAATCCAAGTTGCTCAAAGAAGGCTCGAGTACGAGCAATAGCCGTATCAATACATTGTTCTTCATCACCTTCGACAATCTGCCAGACACGAGCTGCATACTGTAGTAATTTTTCTCGCTTCTCTTGACGACGCACTTGTAGATTGGCTGGCAACACAATGGCCAAGGTACGAGCATGATCAATACCATGTAAAGCCGTGAGCTCATGTCCAATCAAATGGGTTGACCAATCTTGTGGTACACCAGCTCCAATCAGCCCATTCAGTGCCATGCTAGCAGACCACATCAAATTCGCACGCGTGTCATAATCTGCTGAATCTTCCAAGATTTTCGGTCCAATCTCAATCAGAGTTTGCAATAGACCTTCGGCAAAACGATCTTGTACTTGTGCATTCACAGGGTAAGTTAAGTACTGTTCAATGACATGAACAAATGCATCCACCACGCCATTAGCCAACTGGCGCGTCGGCAAGCTAAAGGTTTTATTCGGATCTAGTACGGAAAATTGCGGAAAAACATAGGGACTGCTAAATGACAATTTGGCTTGGGTCGATTTTCTGGTTACTACACCACCGCTATTCATTTCTGAACCAGTTGCCGGAAGGGTGAGTACACTCGCAAAAGGCAAAGCTTGAGTAATTTTAGTACCATGGGTTTCTAAAATCTCCCATGTATCCCCTGTATAATTGACTGCTGCTGCAATAAATTTAGTACCATCAATTACCGATCCACCACCGACAGCCATCAAGAAATCAATCTTTTGTTCTCGAATCAGCTCTACAGCTTTCATGAGGGTTTCATAACTCGGATTCGGCTCAATTCCGCCAAATTCATGAATTTCTCTTGCACCTAATGCTTCACGCACTTCAGCTAAAGTACCATTCTTACGTGCACTTTCACCACCAAATAACATTAACACTTTTGCTTCTGTAGGCACATAGTCATTGATTTCAGCTATTGTATCGCCACCAAAAATAATGCGGGTCGGATTATAAAAGTTAAAATTCAGCATATTTTTATCCTAGGATGATCAGCTAATTGATTTGAAAAGCCACCGTTATTCATCAAATAAACTTTAAAAAATTGGACAATACTGCGGCTTTTGCCTACACCATGTGCTAACTATACATAAAAATAGACCAGTCGTCTATTTTTTAAAAAATTATTTCAGCTTGCCAACTTGAGTGATGCTTAAACAAATTCAGGCTTGTTCTATACCACTTTTATTATTGATGTATTTTCACGAGCGATTGTTGGATGGAAGATATCAACACGTATGACTATTGACATGGTCGTGAACGCATTGGCTGAAACAGTGAATGGCTCATAGAAAATAGCAATGATTAAATATTTTAAAAGCAGATTGGCAAGGTTTAGCAGATGTACAAATGCAGCGCTAAATTAGATAGATTGGTTCAATATAAGGCATGTGGATTCATTCGTTTATTTACCCTGTTTTGGATATTGACCCATGTAAACGATGAGATTAAGCCAATAAATAAAGTAGCCCAACTTGAATAAAAAGCCTCTGACAAACCTCACAGGGTTGAAGTGCTGCCTTTCATTCAAAATTTCAGGCAGCACACTCATACATTTAAGCGTCGGTTTAAGCTGGTAGTTTACTCGCCAAAACATCTACTTTTTCAATAGACGGTGGCTCTGAAAATAGCTCTTCGGCCCGAGCCATCAAAGCAGCTGCAACCTTGCCAGATAAATGCGCTTGGCGACCCACCTCATCAGGAAATGCATCAAAAATACCAAATGTTGTAGGTCCAAGACGTAGGCCAAACCACGCAACGGTCGCAGGTTCTTCCATTACAATAGGTAAACCGGCTTTAAGGAAAGCTTCCACTTCTTCTTCTTTACCCGGTTTAGCTTCAAGACGCACATATAAAGCTGTTTTAAGCATGACTAAAACTCCACAATTGATTAGAATTCAAACTGATTCTGACATTGCTAATGTATGCATGTCAGAAAGTTTTGTTGTATAAAAGTTAAATAAATTTCCCATAGCTGAGCCAAAATTTAGGTTTTTATTTCGACATAATGCTATGAATTTATTCAAGTTAATATCATTAACATTTGAATCAAAAATCAAGATATGAGATGATTAAATTCAATCTTAGTTATATAAGGATCAATTGACTCTACCTTAGATTTATAAGCTGACCTCTTCATCTGGAGATTATATTGCTCAAGAAGCATTCAAGAACAACATGTATATCCTCATATCTATGAAAGTTTTTTTGCTAGGAATTTGCTGTGAAACTCTATATGTTTCTCTATAAAGCTCGCAATGAAGTAATAGCTATGGTCATACCCTTCTCTTAGGTTAAGTGTAAGAGGATATTCTTGTTCCAAACAAATATCACTAAGCAGCTTAGGTCTTAACTGTTCTTCAAGAAAATCATCAGCTGTTCCCTGATCGACTAAAATAGGTAAATGAACTTCCGCGTTTTTGATTAATTCAATCGCATCATAGCTTTTCCATAAAGTTTCGTTTTCACCTAGGTAGTGTGTGAAAGCCTTTTCCCCCCAAGGTACTTGGCTAGGTGCAACAATTGGTGCAAAAGCAGAAATACTTTTATACAGCTCAGGGTTTTTTAACCCAATGACTAATGCACCATGACCACCCATGCTATGCCCCATAATGCTTTGGACTTGGTTGGTCGGAAAATTCAGGTCAATCAGATTTCTGAGCTCTTCCACAATATAATCATACATTTTGAAATGCTGTGACCAGGGTGCTTGTGTTGCATTCACATAGAATCCTGCACCTTGGCCTAAATCATAATCTGCATGATCTGGTACATCTTCTCCACGTGGGCTGGTATCTGGTGCAACAATAATGACTTTATGTTCAGCCGCATACTTTTGTGCTCCGGCTTTAGTAATAAAGTTCTGTTCGTTGCAAGTCAGCCCTGATAACCAATATAAAACTGGCAACCGCTCATCTTTGTCATGAGGTGGCAGATATATTGAGAATTTCATTGAACAGTTTAATGCTGTTGACTGATGGCAATACACTTCTTGCGATCCACCAAAAGAAGCATGTTTCTCAATTATTTCCATAATCAATTACCTATGTTGAGCAAGACTTCATGAGAAATCGAGTAAACAAAGAGTCTGTCATTCTCCACAGAGAATAGTGATTAAGATTTAAAATGTAGGCAGGTTTGTTGAACCTATACACGATGCCTACACAGATAGATGGGTTTTACAGATAATGTGCCGTTTTAGAGGATTCCATGCATGTCATTCATGATGCACATGCATGGAAAACTATAAGGTCTGACGGAATTATTCGTAATGAATTACAGTACGAATTGACTTACCTTCATGCATTAGATCAAAGGCTTCATTGATCTGATCCAAGCCCATCGTATGTGTCACAAATGGTTCTAATTGAATTTTACCTTTCATGGCATCTTCAACCATTCCTGGAAGTTGCGTACGACCTTTTACGCCACCAAACGCAGAACCTAGCCATTTACGACCAGTAACCAGTTGGAATGGACGGGTAGAGATTTCTTGACCTGCGCCAGCTACACCAATAATTACAGATTGTCCCCAGCCACGGTGTGCACTTTCAAGGGCTGCACGCATTACATTCACGTTGCCAATACATTCAAATGAATGATCTACACCCCAACCAGTCATTTCGACAATTACTTGCTGGATTGGTTTATCGTAGTCTTTAGGGTTCAAGAAGTCCGTTGCGCCAAACTCTTTTGCCAGCACAAATTTATCTGGATTCATGTCAACCACAATAATACGTCCTGCTTTAGCTTGACGTGCGGCTTGTACGACTGCTAGACCAATACCACCTAAACCAAAGACCGCAACACTATCACCTTCTTGTACTTTAGCCGTGTTGTGTACTGCACCGATACCCGTTGTTACACCACAACCTAGTAAGCAGACATGTTCGTGATTGGCTTCAGGATTGATTTTAGCCAATGATACTTCTGCCACTACCGTGTATTCACTGAACGTTGAGCAGCCCATATAGTGGTAAATCGGTTGACCATTGTAAGAAAAACGAGTGGTGCCATCTGGCATTACGCCTCTACCTTGAGTTTCTCGAACGGAAATACACAAGTTCGATTTTCCAGATTTACAGAATAGGCACTCGCCACATTCAGCGGTGTAAAGTGGAATTACATGATCACCTGGTTTGACGCTAGTCACGCCTTCACCAACCTCAACTACGACACCAGCACCTTCATGCCCGAGAATAGCCGGAAAAACGCCTTCAGGATCATCGCCAGATAAAGTAAATGCGTCTGTATGACACACACCGGTATGGGAAATCTTGATTAATACTTCACCTTTCTTCGGTGGTGCAACATCAACTTCAACAATTTGAAGAGGTTGACCAGGACCAAACGCAACGGCAGCACGTGACTTCATGGAATAATTCCTTATACAGATCTATTTTAAATATGATTTTAGAATCTTGGCGATTTCAGCCAATTCTTCTTTTCGTTGTTGTTCTGTGGTTTCACCTGATACTAAAGTGTCCTTTAAATGAACCTCTAACATCTCATTCATTAGACCATTAATAGCACCACGCACAGAGCATATTTGTTGCAGAATCGCACCACATTCCACATTGTCTTCTAGCGCTTTTTCAATCGCTTGTGTCTGACCTTTGATCTTTCTGACGCGTAGAAGAATCTTTTTTTTGTCTTCGACCTGATTAGGCATCAGACCTCCTTATTTGCTAGCATTGATACTATAGTACCCCATAGTATAAAAAAGAACAATATTTTTTATAAACCTTAAAAATTTAGGTAGTGTTTCAAAAAGTATGCTGAGATTAAATGAAGTCACTATTGGCTCTGCAACTGGATGCTATAATTAACTTTCCGAATCTTTACAATAGCTTATAAAATTAAACTTCTAACATAATCCCCCCACTTTCAACTAACTCTTTACGAAACATGTTTCTCAGGGATTTTAAAAGCAAAAGCTCTTAGGCGACTTCCTCACGGATTTAGGCATGCTTTCTGCTTCACAAAGCGACCTTTACCGCATCTTTCCTCCACAGACAAAGTGGTATGTCCTACCGCTAGAATATTGCGAGAAGCATTAATATCCGTATTCTTGCTAAAGCCACACTCAATACTGAACTAACACATCTAATCCGATACCTTATTTTGCAATTATTTCCCTCAATACCTATAGTGAAAAACTTACCAATACTTTGCTGACAGTCTTTAAATGCAGTGATAAAACTATCCCATTGATTACTTGAAATTCGGGTATAGTGAATACTTAACTGTTTCAACTTTTCCTTTAGTCGTTGGACTATAGCTATATCTCTTTTACCCCAAACATAAGTAACAATTTCTCCTGTTTTTTTCAGCACATATCACTTTTCAAAGTAGTGAACCGTACCGGGTTTGTCGGAGAGTCAATATTCTGAGAGACTATCCCGATGACAAAATTAAAATATACCCCTGAAATCAGAGAAAGAGCGGTTCAATTATTGATTGAATCTGAAAAAGATTATCCATCGAATTGGACTGCGATCACCCCTATTGCTCCCAAGATAGGTTGTACTCCTGAAACACTACGTGTTTGGTATCAAAAATATTTAGATAAACAAAATCCAGTTAAAGTACAGCAGCTTTCAGACCAAGAACGTATCAAACAACTCGAACGCGAAAATAAAGAACTGCAACGCGCCAATGAGATTCTACGTAAAGCAGCCGCTTTTTTCGCCCAGGCGGAGCTCGACCGCCCACACAAATAATGGTGGATTTTATCCATAATAATAAACAGCTGTACGGAGTCGAGGCGATTTGTAGAATTTTACCGATCGCACCTTCAACCTATTACCGGACTTTAGATCTCACAGTAAATCCAGAACATCGAGCGAAACGAAATTTACATGACTTGCATCATGCTGAGGAGATCAAGCGAATTTGGAAAGAAAGTTCAGGTCGATACGGTGTGCGTAAGGTCTGGCAACAACTGAAACGTGAAGGCTATGTGATTGCACGTTGTACAGTTGCTCGATTGATGCAGAAGCTAGGTATACAAGGTGTTTGGCGTGGTAAGAATAAACAAACTACCCGTAGCCGAGATGACCAAAAACGGGCAGATGATTTAGTGAAACGTAATTTTAGTGCTGATCATCCAAACCAACTATGGGTCGGTGACTTTACGTATATTCAAACTCATTCAGGCTGGGTCTATACCGCCTTTATTATTGATGTGTTTTCACGAGCAATTGTTGGATGGAAAGTATCTACACGGATGAATACAGATATGTTGCTCGATGCATTGGAGCAAGCATTGCATGATCGAGGCATGCCAAAGAATGTGATTCATCATTCCGACAGAGGTGTGCAATATCTTTCCATTCGCTATACCAATCGTTTAGAAGCAGCAAATTTACGAGCATCAGTCGGTACGACAGGCGATTCATACGATAATGCTTTGGCTGAAACGGTGAATGGCTTATACAAAACATAGGTGATTGAATATCTAAAAGCAGTTTGGCAAGGTTTAGCAGATGTACAACTTGCGACACTAAACTGGGTAGATTGGTTCAATAAAAAGCGTGTACACAGTGCACTGGGTTATGTATCGCCTTTTGAGTTTGAAGCAATGTACAATGATAAGATTAACCCGTTAGGTCAGGTGGCCTAACTTAAATAAAAAAGTCTCCGACAAACCCGGTACGTTTCAATCAGCCTTCTATCCCCTGTCATATTGCTCACGGCTGCAGTGATCGCAGTCCCCTTAATCAAGCGCCTAGGATTAAACTCGGTATTGGGATATTTAATTGCAGGATTAATTATTGGTCCATTTGGACTGGCATTTTTCTACGATTCTGCGTCTATTCTGCATATCGCTGAGCTTGGTATTGTGATGTATCTGTTTGTGATTGGACTAGAAATGCGTCCATCGTATTTATGGAGTTTAAGAAAAGAAATTTTTGGATTAGGTACATTACAAATTAGTGCCTGTTCATTGGGGCTAACGGCTGTAGGCTTGGTCTAAGGCTATTCTTGGCAAGTGAGTTTTGTGTGTGCTGCAGGCTTTGTACTCACCTCGACTGCAATTGTAATGCAACTTTTGGGAGATCGTGGAGACATTGCTCAACCACGCGGACAAAAAATTGTCTCGATTCTGCTGTTTGAAGACTTGTTGATTGTCCCTTTATTGGCAATTGTGGCACTGTTGCAAATAGCTGCTGATGGTAAGCTAAATACTCTTTTAGCTAAAGGATCAGCAGATGAATGCTTTCCATGGTCGTCATTTTCAGGGCGAAATCATTCTTTGGGCCGTCCTTTGGTACTGTAAATATGGCATCAGCTATCGTGAACTTCAGGAAATGCTCGCTGAACGGGGAGTAAATGTCGATCACACCACGATTTATCGTTGGGTTCAGCGTTATGCTCCTGAAATGGAAAAACGTTTACGTTGGTATTGGCGTAATCCTAAAGATCGACATTTATGGCGTCTGGATGAAACTTACGTAAAAGTGAATGGCAAATGGGCATATCTATACCGAGCAGTTGACCAACGTGGCCATACTCTTGATTTCTATCTTTCTGCTAGACGAAATACCCATTCAGCTTATTGTTTTCTTGGTAAGATTTTGAATCATGTCAAAAAATGGCAGATTCCACGAGTCATAAACACTGATAAGGCTCATACCTATGGCCGTGCTTTGTCGCGACTAAAACACGAAGGAAAGTGTCCTGAAGATCTGGAGCATCGACAGATTAAATACAAGAATAACGTGATTGAATGTGATCATGGCAAGCTTAAACGGATCATCAAGGCTACGTTGGGATTCAAGTCTATGAAAACGGCTTATGCCACAATTAAAGGTATTGAGGTTATGCGTGCTCTACGCAAAGCACAAGCTTCATTATTTTATAACGGTAATATTCTAGGAGAAGTTTGGCTAGTAAATAAAGTTTTCGGTCTCTAAGCTTTTTTGAAGGGAAAATCATCGACTCAGATCCCTATTTGCAACAGTGCCGAACCGAGCGAGTATCTACGAGCGATCAACTGGCATTAAAATTTTGCCCTTACCTTTTCTCTGATTACAAGCTCTCTTATGGTGTTCTTTTTGGCAATATTCCTGTATGTACCAAGCAAAGATGAACTAGACGAACATAGAGTTGATATGACTATACTTAAAAATATCCGCTACAAATCAAAGAGTGTGATGGAAAAATATTAATCAGAATTATGACTAAAAAGCTGTGTACTTATTTGAACCGAATAACATTAAAGAAAAAACCTATGACTGGTACCTAATCGACCCTAAAAAATATCAGGTGAGTGGTACTTTACTTATTTTTTATCATTACTAATGAGATCACCGCCTCGCAAAATAACTCGACTTTGAAACAAGGCTTAATCATACTTCAAAGTATCGAGTTAAAATGCTAATATTCATTAAGTTATTTCTAAGTGGAGGCAGAAAAATGAAGATCAAAATAATCTGTCTCATCACAATGATAATTGTATTAGCCTTAGCCGTTAAGATAGAAAATGACAAGGAAAAACAAAGGATTCATGAATCAATTATAAGTGATTAAACCATTTAAGCGCGTTAACTTCATATCTGATCCATTTCTTGACTAATCATAATTGTAAAAAATATGAAATGAAAAAGACCTTAGAGGGCAAACGAGAGCGTTTTAAGGCATTAAAAAACCCACAGAAGTGGGCCAAATCATTATTTCATGCTGAAACAATAGTTTTTACTAACCTCTGAGGGAATGGAACAACTAGTTAGCATATTTATTATAAATGCAATATGAATCAAAATGTTTAAAAGATGTATCTAAAAGGCTTCTTTATCATTTTTTTGTTTAAAAAATATTTGCCGAGCGAAGCAATAGCATAAAAAAAAGCCCACTCAAGGAAAGTGAGGTGGGCTTATAAACTAAAGATCTTTGAAAGCCAACAAGAAACCACAGCTAGTTTCTGTTCACTATTTTGTGTACTAATCAAATAATATTCAGTGGCAAAATACGCCAAATACTAAAATATTGTTAAATAAATCAAATTTTTAGAGCTGAAATCTACGATATTTATTTACAGAGTATAACGATTAAAGTAATAACTCTTTCTAAAAATAAGGAGGTTTGGAAAAATCTTATAGTTACCTTGATAATATCCACTCTCATTAGCTTCCTTATTTTATGCACTATAAATTTTTTATTTGGACATGGCATATATATTCCGTGGAGTGACCATAGCCATTGGACAGAGATATTAAGTATAGAAATAATACTCATGAGTTTAGTAATAGGAGGAGTTAGTACCTCTATGATTATGTTAGGGACATTTATTTCTAAAAATAATAGATAGCACAGAATTAACAATCTATAAGTTATAGAAATTACTAGATGTTTCTTTAATTCTGTTCTTTTCTATTCATTCGACACATAAGGTCACGAATTACGTAAACCCTATATAAGTTTATTTTTTATACACTCGGATGTCTTATTTCATACATTAATTTACAGCGATTTCTTGGTGCATAAGGCTCTAATAAAAGTGTTTTTTATTTTTGGCAGCCTTGATACGAGTCTGTTTAATGTTGAACTAGAAAGAGGAAATCCGCATGCGTGCTCTTACCTATCATGGTGCTCGGGATGTACGAGTTGAATCCGTTCCAGATCCAGTGATTCAGGAACCAGATGACGTCATTTTAAGGGTGACAGCGACTGCCATCTGTGGCTCAGATCTGCACCTATACCGGGGTAAAATTCCGGCCACTGAAGATGGCGATATTTTCGGCCATGAATTTATGGGAATTGTAGAAGAAGTCGGCCCTGAAGTCACAGAAGTCAAAAAAGGCGACCGGGTAATTATTCCTTTCGTGATTGCATGTGGTCACTGTTTTTTCTGTGAACATGAACTAATGGCTGCCTGTGAAAATACCAATACCGGCCGTGGTGCAATTCTCAATAAAAAACAGATTCCACCAGGGGCAGCTTTATTTGGCTTTAGCCATCTGTATGGTGGTATACCGGGTGGTCAGGCTGAATATGTACGGATTCCCAAGGGCAATATCGGACCATTTAAAGTGCCAGGTTCCCTGCCTGATGAAAAAGTATTATTCCTGACTGATATTCTGCCAACCGCCTGGCAAGCAGTGAACAATGCCCAAGTTGGTCGAGGTTCCAGTGTGGCGATTTATGGTGCTGGCCCAGTCGGTCTGCTGGCTGCTGCCTGTGCGCGGATGCTCGGTGCCGAGCAGATTTTTATGGTCGATCACCATCCTTATCGTCTGAGTTTCGCACATCAAACCTATGGGGTGATTCCGGTCAATTTTGATGAAGTCGATGCCGCTGAATTTATCATTCAAAATACCACGGGTTATCGTGGAGTCGATGCCGTCATTGATGCGGTCGGTTTTGAAGCCAAAGGCAGCATGCTGGAAACTGTAATGACTAACCTGAAATTAGAAGGTTCGAGTGGTTCAGCGTTAAGACAATGTATTGCAGCGGTCCGCCGCGGCGGTGTGGTGAGTGTACCTGGAGTTTATGCCGGTCCAATTCACGGCTTCCTGTTTGGTGATGCCTTTGACAAAGGTTTAACCTTTAAAATGGGACAAACTCATGTGCATAATTACTTGCCGCAGTTGCTAGAACATATCGAAAATGGAGATCTGTCTCCAGATCTGATTATTACCCATCGCATGAAACTGGAAGATGCTGCGGAAGGTTACCGTATTTTTGATAAAAAAGAAGAAGACTGTCGTAAAGTAATTCTGACGCCATAAATATGATTAAAGGAAAGCGCCATCAGGCGCTTTTTTATTTTTTATCATCATTTTATCAATCCTCTTTTTCTTGTTTTTAAGGGCTTTGTTGCACAAAGATTTGAAATGCAAAGCGCCCCTAATTGAGCCAAATTTAAGGCGTAACTTGGGTAAATGGTCGACCTGATTCCGTAAATCTGTTGAGCACTGCTACACGTGCATGAATCTCATTGACTTGGCTATCAAAACTCCTTGCACTGAGTTTATCTCCTAATAATTTGATGCAATGCATCTTATAGTCCGCACGTCAAAAAACCAATACAATACCGATATGAGTTATCCAATACATTTTAGAAAGAAAATATTAGCCAAGCTTGAAGAAGGTCAATCTATCCGAGCGGTTGCTCAGCACTTCGAAATTAATAAAAACACAATTGTCGAATGGAAAAAGCGAATCGAAATAAAAAGAACTCGACCAAGAAAACCATCTAAAGTTGATGATGATGCCTTACGTGCAGATGTTGAGCAATATCCTGATGATTATCAATATGAACGCGCTGCTCGTTTTGGTTGTGGTAATTCTACAATTGGAGATGCGCTCAAGCGTCTAAATATCACAGTTAAAAAAAGACCTTACGGCACCCGGAAACAAAAATAGAACTCAGAGAGCAGTATTTAAAAGATTTAAACCGATTAGGGTGTAAACACCCGATCATCTATCTAGATGAAAGTGGATTTAAATCTCATGAACATAGACCTCAGGGTTATTCAAAACAGGGAACTCCTTGTTATGGAACATATAATTGGCAATTAAAAAATCAAACCAATGCAATAGGAGCAATCCATGAGGGTAAGTTATTTGCAGTTGGTTTATTTGATAGCAAAGTAAATTCGGATATATTTCATTTTTGGGTAGATCAGTTTTTATTACCAGAATTACCCTCGAATAGTGTAATTGTCATGGACAATGCAGCCTTCCATAAACGACAAGATATACAAGATCTATTAGCCCAACATGGGCATCAAATACTTTGGTTACCACCGTATAGTCCTGACCTTAATCCTATTGAAAAAATGTGGGCATGGGTGAAAGCAAAAAGGAAAAAGTGGTTGGTTAACTCAATAGATAAGCTTTTTAGTCGTTTTTTTAACGAGTGTATGGGTAATTAAGCGGTTTGACTATAGTTTCAACCAACTTCGCCAATGATAGCCTGACCATTTTTTCCATAGTATCCTGCCTAAACGTTTAACTGTTCGAAGTAATTCATTTCGTTCTAGCGAGCTCATCTTTTTATCTTTCCATGGTTTCGCATTTTTTCTAGGTGGAATCACCGCATGCGCTTGCCGATCTGCAATTGCAATGACCTGACGGCATTGCTTGGTGTCATAAGCTCCATCGGTATAAACAGAGTCAATCCGCTCATCTTGTGGAATCTGATTAAGTAAATCACCAAGCACCTGTGAATCACTGACATTATTGGTTGTAAGCTGAAATGCTCGTATTTGCAGGGTTTTGGCATCTATACCAATATGTAGTTTACGCCATTGGCGACGATATTCAGGTCCATGTTTCTTGCGCTTCCATTCACCCTCACCTAGAAACTCCATGCCTGTAGAGCCCATGAGTAGATGCAGCCCATCTCTACTTTTTTGGTAGCTGATTACAATATCAATATGCTTTTGTCTTCTACAAAGCGTAGTGTAATCTGGAGCTATCTAATTTAATCCGCAAAGTTTAATCAGACTTTGCACAAAGCCAGTAACCATACGTAAAGACAGACGAAATAAGGATTTAATCATTAAGCAGCATTGGATGGCTGCGTCGGAGTAGGTTTGATTTCGCCCTTGTTTGCCTTTTGATGGCGCATACCATTGCTTAGCAGGATCAAACCAAATGGCAATATTTCCGCGACTCATGAGTGCTCGGTTATATGCGGGCCAATTGGTTGTGCGGTAGATTTTAGGTGCGGGCTTATTCATTTGAAAATTATATTGTGGAATAAGCCTTTAGAAATAGGTTTGTGCAACAAAGCCCTTAGTTGAAAAAAATTTTAGATTTCATGCTCACACACCACCTAAAAAAATATCTGATTGATTTTACAGGCTTTTAATTTAAGGTTTTATTCTACCCACTCGCAATATCAATGTTTAGTATCACGACTCACTAACTCATTAACTAAATATGGAGCAGTACGGCTATCTTGATTTTCTGTTATTTGTTTTGGTGTTCCTGCCACAACAATATTCCCACCAGCATTTCCAGCACCTGGTCCCACATCAATCATCCAATCTGCTTGTGCAACGGCACGCATATCATGCTCAATCATAACCACGGTATTACCCGCATCGACTAATCGCTGCAATTGAACTAACAATCGATCTACATCTGATGGATGCAAACCTGTAGTTGGCTCATCAAGTATATACAGTGTATTTCCACGCTGATTGCGTTGCAGCTCGGTCGCCAATTTAATACGTTGCGCTTCTCCACCAGATAGTTCAGTCGCTGGTTGCCCTAAACGTAAATAACCAAGGCCAATTTCCTTTAATAATTGTAGTGAACGAGCAATCGAGACCTCTCCATCAAAAAAATCACGTGCTTCATTGACGGTCATTCCTAATATTTCAGCAATATTACGTCCATTCCAGCGAATTTTCAGAGTGTCATCATTATATCGAGCACCATGACATGTCGTACAAGGGGCATATACACTTGGCATAAACAATAATTCTACACTGACAAAGCCTTCACCTTCACAAGTTTCACATCGCCCTTTAGCCACATTAAACGAAAAACGTCCAGCATCATAATGAGCTTGGCGAGCTTCAGGAGTCCCAGCAAATAACTTTCTAACATGATCAAATAAACCCGTATAAGTTGCCAGATTAGAACGTGGAGTACGGCCAATTGGTTTTTGATCAACCTGTACCAGACGCTGTATAGCCTCCACATCACCAGCCAGAGAACCCTGTGTAACCTCGGTAACCAACATTCCTTCATTTAAAGGATTATTTTCATTATTGTTTTCAGTTTCAGATTCATTGCCTAAATATGAAAGTACTAACTCGGGTAAAGCTTGAGAAACGAGACTAGATTTACCTGAACCTGAAATACCTGTAACTGCTGTAAGTACACCAAGAGGTATACGAGCATCAATATTATGCAGGTTATGTCGGTAAATATTGTTAAGTTCAAGCCAACCAGAGGGTGTACGTCCATAACTTTGAGTAACTGGGATTTTATTAAATAAATAACTTGCAGTACGTGAAGCTGAAATCTCACTTAAACCCTGAGGTACTCCACTATATAAAATATTACCACCTTGCTCTCCTGCATCTGGTCCAACATCCACTAACCATTGAGCACGACGCATGAGCTCTAAATCATGCTCTACAACAAATACGGAGTTTCCAGCGTCTCTTAATTTATCGAGAGAATCATATAATGACTGACTATCTGAAGGATGTAATCCAGCAGACGGTTCATCCAGTACATAAACTACACCAAATAGCATAGAACTTAATTGTGTTGCTAAACGCAAACGTTGTAACTCTCCCGCTGAAAGAGTCGGTGTGGCTCTATCTAATGTTAGATAACTAAGACCTAACTGGCGTAATTGATTTAAACGCCCCACCACACCATTTGCTAAACGCTGCGCAGCAATTTTCTTTTCATCTGAAAGTGCTGACGTACGTCTTACATCTGGAGATACAGAATGCACTGCTCTACCTGTTGTTGCTCGTTCAGATCTATCAAGTTGGGTTACTTTATTATTAGTCTTTTCTCCAGCATCATGAGCGTCGAAATTGCCTAGAACAATGGGCTCAAGCAGGCAAGTTAACTTATCCAAAGAAAGTTGCATAAACTCACCAATATCTACTCCAGCAAAGGTAATAGATAAGGCTTCTGGTTTAAGGCGTTTACCATGACAGGAAGGGCATATTTTTCCTTCCATAAAACGTGAAACACGTTTTTTCATCAACGTACTTTGGGTATTAGCAAAAGTATGAAGGACATAGCGACGAGCACCAGTGAAAGTGCCCATATAGCTGGGTTCTAGTTTACGTTTAAGTGCAGATTGAGTCTCAGCGGGGCTTAAACCAGCATAGACAGGAACTGTTGGGGTTTCTTCAGTAAATAAAATCCAGTCTCTATCCGATTGCGGTAAATCTTTCCATGGTCGATCAACATCATACCCTAGGGTTACTAGGATATCGCGTAAGTTTTGCCCGTGCCAAGCAGGTGGCCATGATGCGATAGCTCTCTCACGAATACTGAGTGTTGGGTCAGGAACCATTGTCGATTCTGTAACTTCATAAATGTGACCTAAACCATGACAGGTAGGACAAGCACCTTGAGGAGTGTTCGGTGAAAAGTCCTCGGCATATAACATTGGCTGATCGGCAGGATATGCACCAGCACGCGAATAAATCATTCGCACGAGACTTGATAAAGTTGTTACACTTCCAACAGAAGAACGGGTATTACTTGCACCACGTTGTTGTTGCAATGCTACTGCTGGTGGTAGACCATCAATAGCATCAACATCTGGTACTCCGGCCTGATCTATTAAGCGTCTTGCATAAGGTGCAACAGATTCGAAATATCTTCTTTGTGCTTCAGCAAAAATAGTTCCAAAAGCAAGTGATGATTTTCCTGAACCCGATACACCTGAGAAAACAACAAGTGCATTTCTTGGGATAGAAACATCTACATCCTTAAGGTTATGCTCACGTGCACCTCGAACTTCAATACAATTATTAGATAAAGTAATGTTATTGTGTTCACCAAAAGAATGTATTTTCATGTTTCTGAGCCTGTAAATTATTTTGTGTTAGTCCCATTTTTTATAAATGATCTTTTAATCGATCATCGAACTGAATCGTAAACCAATTCATTGCTAAACGCCAATTTTGAATTGGCATGGTCCATTTTTTAGCAGCATTTGAAGTTGCTAAATAAATGACCTTTTTCACTGAATCATCAGAAGAGAAGATCTTTCTCTTTTTAGTTGAATGGCGGATCACACTATTCAATGATTCAATTGCATTTGTTGTATAAATCGCATGACTTATTTCAGCAGGATAGCTAAAGATCGTTCGGATATTTTCCCAATTTGCCCGCCAGGATTCTCCAATTTTTGGATACTGATGATTCCATTGATCGCAGAAGATACCTAGGGAATTTAAAGCATTTTCTTCTGTACTTGCCTGATAGATCGCCTTCAATCCTGCTGTTACAGCTTTGTAGTCCTTCCAGCTCACAAATCTCAGGCTATTGCGTACAACATGCACGATACACAGCTGGATGTCAGTATGAGGGTAGACAGAAGCTATCGCATCAGGAAAGCCTTTTAGCCCGTCTACACAGGCAACAAGAATATCTTGCACTCCTCGATTTTTAAGCTCTGTCATGACTGACAGCCAGAATTTGGAACCTTCTGTTTGAGCAAGCCACATGCCAAGAAGTTCTTTTTGGCCATCCAAGTTAATGCCTAATGCTAAATAAACTGATTTATTGATTACTGTTGAATGCTGACGAACCTTAACAACAATGCAATCTAAATAGACAACAGGATAAAGACTATCGAGTGTTCTATTTTGCCATTCTGTCACTTGTTCAATGACAGCATCCGTTACCTTACTAATAAGGGAGGCAGATACATCGGCATCGTACATTTCTTTAAAAAAAGCAACAATTTCTCTATTTGTCATTCCTTTCGCATATAGCGAAAGAATTTGATCATCCATGCTAGTAATGCGCGTTTGATGCTTCTTAATAATCTGTGGTTCAAAAGAGCCGTCACGATCACGAGGGATATCTAAAGCAAGCTGCCCATCTTGTGTTAGAACTGTTTTGGAGCTAAAACCATTACGTGCATTAGATCCTTTCTTAGGTTGATGCTTTTCATAGCCTAAATGTTCAGAAAGCTCAGTATTCAGAGCGGTTTCGATCATGAACTTTTTAAATATGGCTGTCATTTGGTTTAAATCTTCAGGAGTTTTTAAACCTTTAGCTAATTCAGCTGCCATACTTTTGATTGTAGCTTCATCCATGTGAAGTACCTCTTTTTATTATCCTCAGTAGGATAAATGAAAATTAAGTACTTACACAAAATTTAGAACAGTCCCAATTCCTATTTTAATGACAGCTATTTTTTGGGGAGTATGGAAAAGCACTTTCATAAAAAGACCAAATAGTATGATATTCCTTAAGTACAAATTAAAGCGTATAGGAGTTTTAAACTTAACATTGTTTTTTGGGTTACAAGCAGGCATAAATTATACGATGGTGGCTTGGATTCCTAAGTTTTATCTTGATGCTGGATATAGCCAATATGAGGCCAGTTACGCTATTGGAATATTCTTAATATTACAGACATTTACTAGCCTCTTTTTCCCTTTAAGTCTACGAGTACTTAAAATCAAGATTCGAGGTGCATTATTCTTCTTTACCGGTTTGACAATTATCAGTGCTTTATTCTTATTATTCATATCACAGATTCAATGGTGGGCTGTAATTAGCTTAGGCATTGCTACAGGAGGATTATTTCCTATAGCCCTTATTTTACCTATTGAGTTCGCCTCTAGTACTCAATTAGCAACACGGCTAAGTGGAATAACCCAGTCCTTTGGATACTTATTGGCTGGGATCATGCCATGGGTTGGTGGAATTATAATAGATAAATTTGGTTCTATGGTGGGTCTAACTTCTCTAACCATGCTCATGGCTTTAGGTTTAGGAATTACTTCATATCATATGAAATATATGTTCAGTCAATATTCTAATGTATGAATAAAAAACATCTTATATCCGATTTTAAAACTACTAAAACTAATTCCATTTAACATAATGGCTGTTATACGCAATAAAAAAACCTGGGCACCAACCCAGGTCTAAAATTTAAAAAACAGATAAATATCAGTTCAATAAACTCATTTTTCTAATTTCGCATAATGCCCATTATGTTAATTTTAGAAATATTAAATAAATAGTAGACTTCTTTCATAAGTCATTTTTCACTCAGTTCCATATTATAGACTCCCGCAATTAAATTGAATCTTAAGCCCAATCTTTTGCCACGGTTACGATATCGCACAGCAAGGATTTTGAAGGTTTTCAAACGGCCAAATACATGCTCAATCCCTATTCTTCTTTTATTAATTTCCTGATTATAAATTTTGAGTTCAGGATCCAGTTTACAGCGCTTCTTTGCTTTTAATGGCAACAAGCTGTTTGGATACACTGTATAAATTCCTTGATAACCCTTATCAGCAAGGATAAAGGCACCTGTAGGAATCTGATTCAAGTTGCGTTTGAAGAGTTCGAAGTCATGTACGGCACCACGACTCGTGCATAAACTTAGGATTTTTCGAGTTTGATAATGAATGATGGCCTGTACTTTGAAAGTATGTGTCTTCTTTTTGCCACTATAGCTTTTCTTCTGTTTTTTTAGGTCTTTGTATTGGAATTTCTGTGGCATCTACAATCACCACATTCCAGTCAATGCCTTCACCTTCGGGCAAATGCTTCAGTAGATTGAATAGATTGGAATTGATCAGGCAATCCTCTACATGGCGGACAATTCTTGAAGCAGTGGGCTCTGACACGCCATAACTTGTTGCCACATGAAACAATGTTCGGTATTCACGCCAATAACTTAAGCATAGAAGAATCTGATCCTCTATGCTCAATTTAGGTGGTCTGCCTTTGGCGGGTACATGCATTTTCAATTGCTCAACCATTAAATCAAAGGTTGACCATGAGATGCCTGTATATCGTTTAAACTGTGTTTCAGAAAGCTTCTTTGAATCGATGTATTTCATCCGCAGATTATGCATGAATATTGAAAATTTTTCGGTACAAATAATCAGCAAAAGATAGATCGTTTTCTGATTTATGAAAGAGATCTAATTAATTGGAGTTATAGCCAAATCTTCTTGTTAATAACGTATTTTTCCACCAACTCTCTCGACTCAATATAACTTTATCGTCTGTTTTAGCTTTAAAAATATCAAGAATTGAATAATAAAAGTTATTTTCAATATGCTCTAACGGCAATTGCTGTAATTGAACATTTCCCCCATGACGACTTTGTGCATAGTTTTGCCATCTATTAAGAAGCATATTTTCAGCATAAGCTGAACCAACATACTTTTTCCCATTAGAAATATCTGTAATTAAATAAACTGCCTTTTGATTCTGTAATGCAGTCTTCCAAGAGTCTGTTTGAACCGTACCGGGTTTGTCGGAGACTTTTTTATTTAAGTTAAGCCACCTGACCTAACGGGTTAATCTTATCATAGTACATTGCTTCAAACTCAAAAGGCGATACATAACCCAGTGCACTGTGTACACGCTTTTTATTGAACCAATCTACCCAGTTTAGTGTCGCAAGTTGTACATCTGCTAAACCTTGCCAATCTGCTTTTAAATATTCAATCACCTCTGTTTTGTATAAGCCATTCACCGTTTCAGCCAGAGCATTATCGTATGAATCACCCGTTGTACCGACTGATGCTCGTAAATTTGCTGGGCACTGTTGCAAATAACCACGAATGGTAAGCTGAAGACTGTTTTAGCTAAAGGTGCAGCATATGAATCCTTTCCATGGTCGACATTTTCAGGGCGAAATCATTCTTTGGGCTGTGCGCTGGTATTGTAAATATGGCATCAGCTATCGTGAACTTCAGGAAATGCTTGCCGAACGTGGTGTGAATGTTGATCACACGACTATTTACCGCTGGGTTCAGCGCTACGCCCCTGAAATAGAAAAACGCTTACGCTGGTATTGGCGTAATCCTACAGATCTGAGCTCATGGCATATTGATGAAACTTATGTAAAAGTAAATGGACAATGGTCTTATCTGTATCGTGCAGTCGATCAACGTGGCTATACGATTGATTTTTATCTTTCTTCTAGACGTAATACCAAATCAGCATATTGTTTTCTTGAAAAAATCTTAAATAATGTGAAAAAGTGGCAAATTCCACAAGTGATCAATACGGATAAAGCACCCACATATGGAGGTGCTTTATTACGGTTAAAACAGGAAGGAAAATGTCCACCAGACATTGAGCACAGGCAGGTTAAGTACAAAAATAACGTGATCGAATGTGATCATGGTAAGTTAAAGCGGATCATCAGGGCCACGTTAGGATTCAAATCTATGAAAACGGCTTATGCCACAATTAAAGGGATTGAAGTCATGCGTGCACTGCGTAAAGGACAAGCTTCATCATTTTATTATGGTCAGCCTCTGGGTGAAGTGTGTCTAATCAACAGGGTTTTCGGTCTCTAAGCACTTTTTAAAGGGAACTTCATCGACTCAAATTTCTATTTGCAACAGTGCCCATCAGATTAAGTGCATTCTGATAATGAATAAAGCTCCGTGTGGCTTTATTCATCCTAGCCCTTCAATATTGCAAAATGCGATAAATGGTTTATACTTGATTTATAGCAAAATGCGATAAAATGTTATGCATGTGATCACCCACGCTCGAATTATAGAAGCAATGCAAAAGTGGCCACAGGCTGAAACGGCATTAGATGGTTGGTATCGAACCATAAAGGCAAACGATCTGAAAGATTTTGCTGAGATGAAACATCTCTTTCCAGCGGTCGATAAAGTTGGAAAGCTCCATGTATTCGATATTGGCGGGAACAAGATCCGACTTATTGCAGTCGTGATGTATCAAGCAAAACGTGTGTATATCCGTGATGTCTTGTCCCATAAAGAATATGACAAAGGTCATTGGAAGGAAGGTTAGTATGAACGCGATGATTAAACAGGCCGTAGACCACTGGCACTACGTTGCACCATTGCTCAGCAAGCCAGAAAATGAAGACGACTTTCATACACTTGTTGAAGCTTTAGATGAACTTTTAGATACTGTTGGTGATGACGAGTCCCATCCTTTAATGGGGCTTATTCATCAGCTTGGTGATTTGGTTTCTGATTATGAAAATGAGCATCTTCCTATACCTAAAAGGGATGGTCGTGCTGCTTTGGCTTTTCTGATGGAGCAACATGGTTTAGGTCAGTCTGACTTAACAGAGGTTGCAACCCAATCAGTGATTTCTGAGATTTTAAGTGGTAAACGCCAACTGAATATTCGTCATATTAAGGCATTGTCTGAGCGGTTTAATGTATCGGCAGATACGTTTTTCTAAAAGAGAGATGGATCAGGAAATTTGGCTCAATTAGGGGTTCTTTGCCTTTCAAATCTTTGTGCAACAAAGCCCAGAGAATCTATAAGTGATAGTGCGTAAGTCCTAATATATTCTTTTCATTAATAAATCTATACGATTAAGTAGCCTTTAATTCATAGCCAAATATTTTTTTTGATAAATTAGGGTCTGTTGACATTTACTGTTCATAATTAACCCTATAAAGGTAGCCATAAAAATATACAGGTTAAAGTAACAGAACTTTGATAATTTCTTTTGAGCTTGTCATATCAAGTAGCTATTCCTCTAAATTGCTTTAATCTACAAAACATATTTTCAACTAAATGCCTGATTTTATATAAATACCAGTCCATATGGTCATTGTTCGATTGGCTATTCGTTTTCTTTGGTATATTCGCTTTAGTCCCTGTTTTCCTGATCTGTTCACGCAGTGGTTCTGAATCATAGCCTTTATCTGCGCACACCACTTTTGTCTCTTTTAAATCTAATGTTGATATTAAATCAGGTGCAACTGTACAACGTGCAACAATATAGCCTTCACGTTTCAGTTTTTGCCAGACTTTACGTACACCATACTGATCCTAGCCAAAATAATGGACAGCACTTCCCTCTAAAGATAACGTAACTTTAATCTTTGGAGATCGAAATGGCTAAACGCTTCAATCCTGAATTTAAACAGCAAGCAATTGATTATGCACTTTCAAACTCACACGAGCCTATCGCTGCAATCGCCCAGAAATTAGGTGTGGGTTATTCAACCTTAGAAAAATGGATTCGTGAAGCCAATCCAGTGGGTTCAAGCAAACGTCAACTTTCACCAGAACAACAGCGGATCTTGGAATTAGAGAAAGAAGTCAAACAGCTCAGGGAAGCCAATGACATCTTAAAAAAAGCGCATGTGTACTTTCTAACAGATCATGCCAAGAAAAGTACACGGTAATTCAAGATCTGGATGTGGATGAAGTCACCGTGTCTTCTGCCTGTAAATGCCTGGGTGTCAGCACTTCAGGCTATTATACCTGGCGAAAACGTCAGGCCTATACAGCGCAGAAATATAAGGATTTAAAAGCCGTATATTGGCAGCATCATGCACGATTCGGTGCACCGTCATGGTATATGACATGCATGATTTAGGTTACAGCATGAGCGAACGAACCGTTGGAAGAATGCTTAAAAAGCTTGGTTTACGTAGCAGGATTTCGCGTAAATACAAGCATACGACTGATTCAAACCATCGTTTGCCTACAGCACCAAATCTGTTGGATCGCCAATTTTCAGTCACTCAGCCGAATAAGGTGTGGACAACAGATATTACTTATATCCGTACCAAGCAAGGTTGGTTGTATTTATGTGTGATGTTAGATCTATTTAGTCGTCGTATAGTCGGTTGGCAAACTAGCCATCGAATAGATCGTCAATTGGTGTGTGATGCATTTAATTATGCAATGGCTCGTCAGGGTTATCCAATGGTCGTCATGGTCCATTCGGATCAAGGCTCACAGTACTGTAGTCGTGATTTTAGGGCGCTATTATTAACGAATAACTGTATTCAAAGTATGTCACGCAGGGGAAACTGTTGGGATAATGCAGTGACCGAAAGCTTCTTCCATACATTGAAAGGTCATGTGATACATGGCAGTGTGTTCGCTACTCGAAAAGAGGCGAATGCTGTCTTGTTTGACTATATAGAGATTTATTACAATCGGGTCAGAAGGCATTCTGCAAACGATTGGTTAAGCCCAGAAGCCTTTGAACAGAAATATTTCAAGAATTTAGAGGGATCGGTTGTCCACGATACTGTCTAGGATCATACCGACCTGAACTTTCCTTCCAAATTCGTTTAATCTCCTCAGCATGATGCAAGTCATGTAAATCTCGCTTTGCTCGATGTTCTGGATTTTCGCAGAGATCTAGAGTCCGGTAATAGGTTGAAGGTGCGATCGGTAAAATTCTACAAATCCCATCAACACCATATAAGTCTTTATTGTTATGGATGAAATCCACCATTATTTGTGTGGGCGGTCGAGCTCCGCCTGGGCGAAAAAAGCGGCTGCTTTACGTAGAATCTCATTGGCGCGTTGCAGTTCTTTATTTTCGCGTTCGAGTTGTTTGATACGTTCTTGGTCTGAAAGCTGCTGTACTTTAACTGGATTTTGTTTATCTAAATATTTTTGATACCAAACACGTAGTGTTTCAGGAGTACAACCTATCTTGGGAGCAATAGCGGTGATCGCAGCCCAATTCGATGGATAATCTTTTTCAGATTCAATCAATAATTGAACCGCTCTTTCTCTGATTTCAGGGGTATATTTTAATTTTGTCATCGGGACACTACGCTTCGCTACGTCTTACGAAGCAATGCTTCTCATCTCAGAATATTGACTCTCAGACAAACCCGCGGTACGGTTCAACTTTTTAAAAGCGCATCTTGCAAGATGTCTGACTTGAGCCGCTCATCAGCATACATGCGTTTTAAACGGACATTTTCAGCCTCAAGTTCTTTAGGTCGCGTCATCATTGAAAGATCCATACTGCCATGTTTGGACTTCCACTTGTAGAATGTAGCAGAGCTCATACCATGTTCGCGGCAAAAGTTCGGTATGGGGGTTCCTGCTTCAGCTTGCTTCAAAATATTCATGATTAGGCTGTCTGAATACTTAGATGTTTTCATAGAAAATCTCCTTAAATCAAGTTTATTGGATTTTCTACTTTTAAACTCGATTATTTTTGGGGGGGATTACCGGACTACAACACTTTAGCTCAGCGATTTACCAATTTACACTATTGTTTAAAATCCAGTGACGAAACTGTCATGCTAAAGCTTTTAAATTTCCCCTTTTTAAGATGCTTAGGCTATTTGATCCAGAGTTCATCTTTTTGCATCATTTTTAACATTAAATTAAATATAACCAGCGGAGTAACATTTTTTTTGTTAGAGCCGACAACTCTTTGAAAACTAAATTTAACGGTTCGCTCAGGAGCATCCAAATTAACTGGGTAGTTTTGTTTTTCTAAATATAGATGATCTCCTAACATTGGCTCTATACCAGTAATAAAATTAACAATTTGTTGCTCATCACCTTTCATTCGGCATTGAAAATGTAGAAAATTCTTACGCAGTTTTCCAAATAATAATAATATTTTAAGCGCCTTAACCATGTTCTTTTCTTTCAGTGCATCTTGCTGCCTATCATCTTTATAATGAAAATCAAGGAGAGGAATTATTTCATCTGGACGAGTCAGTTTTTTAGCCTTTTCGTAAAGTTCATCAAACCAACTCTCTTCTAAATTCTTACTATAAACATAATTCGTTTTTAAATTAAATTTTTGGCGATCCATCCATTTAGTGCTCATCCATTGACATCGTTGCATCCATTCTTGAGCTTGGGTATCTTCGCTTAAACGACCTTCTCTAAAACTTATCAAACGTTGAAAAGGTGTCAGAGTACTCTTCTCTATACTAAACTTCTTTTCTTGTCGGCCAGCCATCGGAACTGGCTGTGTTTGCTGATAAGAATTAAACCATTTCTGCTGCTGAGTATAACGATTTAGGTTTATGTAGTCTGTACTTGACTTCACTGGACTAAAACACTGTTCTAATACTTTTTTTGAAATGATACACGGCGAATTATAAATTCGATCGACTGCTAATAAATCCAAAACATGAAGGTAATTTGAAGCCGTTTGCTCAATACTGCTATGCCCCATCCAAGAGGCGAGCACCTGCCATTTATGTTGAATAATCTCTTCTTGAGCACGTGCTTTCATACCAAACAATAAATCCCTCATCTTTTTTGCTTTTACCCAAGGACAATCTGTGTAGGTCTTGATCATTTCTTTTGAACCGAGCAAAGTTATTGCTAGATAGTTAGCAGCACTGTGGCGTAATGTATGAAAACTAAAGCCATGATGCATACCTAATATTTGACTAAACAAATCTACTGTAATTTTGCTGATACATTGATCAGTTAATACACGATGATTCACACTAAAAAGTAGATCATCCTGCTGATTAACCAAATATTGCTCATAACGATGTTGTATGTAACGTTGTACTACTAAAAACTCATGTTCTGACAATGCAATTTTCAATGGTATTTGACGATTCGCACTTCGCGTTTTCAGACGGCGATATGAATTGTCTTGGATATGAAGCGTGATATTATTAAAAACTGTATTTTCTTTTTCTTTATAAAGTAGCTCTGGGCAAATAATATCTTGTATTTTAAGACAACGAACTTCATTTAATCGAAGTCCAGTTCTATAACTTAGTAAATACATCAGCTTTAAACAACTCAGATGATCGACCCACTCTGATGCCGTTGGCTCTTGACTTAAATTTTCTAGTTTTTCCAATAATTTGCCAAATAGCAAAGGACTCACTAGCCGTGCATTGCAAATTTGTAAATGCTTAAAACTTGAATTCTGTAACACCAATACCCCTGGAGCATCATAATTCTCTATACAGAATTGATGAAAATCTTTTAGGCGACCAAAACGGTATTCTGCGCTTTGGTGCATCTTACGAGAGGTTTTTCCTTTCACCGAATCTCGTTGAACTGCTTTTTCATCACGTTCACTGCTGTATTTCAATAGCTGCCGATATAAATCCTCATAGTCATCTATGGATTGTTGCTTTAAATCTAATTTATTGAGCCAAATCTCAAATATAAATTCTTTGCCAAACGATCCTAAGTAGCTTTCAATAGTTGATAATTGAAGCCCTCGTTTTTTTAAATGCATTAACCAGTGAATTAAGCGTAGTTGAGCATCAATTAAAGACTTTTCCTCCGTATTAGCATCAACTATCTTCTCCTCTAACACCCTTCTAGTTTCTTGCCAAAAACGTAGCGTGCGTTCTTCTTTATTCCTCTTTTTATCTAAACGCTCAACTTTTTGACCTTTACGTTTCTTTTGACCAAACAACATCAACTCATACGGAATCGTTTGTAATTTGCTTTGAACAGTCGGAACTTCAGGAAGTAACTGCTCTTGTTCAAAATGAATAGGGCGATTATCTGATTCTGTGACTTGATTGTAATCATTATTCCACAGCAATCTAAATTCGGATGGCCTTAAAGCGACAGTATTAATCTCTTGCTGAAGCACATTACTCAAAAATATATCTATGCTGAGGTTTGGATTAAATTCGAGTACCATTTGCACATCATTAAATGCACGAAATCCACGGCGTTTAATTTGATATTGCAGATCCCCAAGACTTTTTTTCCTGCCTATCTTACTCAAGCTTTCTAAAATACAATCTTCAACTGAATGTTGCAGACAAAATTCTTTCTGAGTAGCTTTCAACTTTTTTAAATATTGCAAAATGAACTGCGCATATGGGTTTAAAAAAACATGTTTCCATTGGTACAACTTTCCCTGTTCTACATCGTTGCCATATTGAGAGTTTTCAACACGATAATGTAGTAACAATGGATTAGTGATTTTTTTGTAGTCCGAATGGTATAACCGAAAACAATTCAGATCTGTACCAAGCTCAATGGCCTCCTGCAATTGCTTCTGAATAGCAATCAAATGCTGTTCATCTGCACAGCCTGAAATATATATAAAACTTAAGCATAAATTTCCCCATAAGTACTTTGGTTCATTCCAATATTCAAATGAATCTTGCCAATACTGCCTTAATTCCTTAAGTACATGGATATGTAGATGCCCCTGTTCTAACCGTGACTCTGTACTCTCAATTTTTCTAGGCAGTACGATCCGTTTAGTATGTGGATTTAGCTTAATTCTGTATGATTTTTTATCTACATTCTGGTTGAATTGCTTCCTTCTTTTATTAAATTCATCTTCAGTAAATTGCATCAGTTTTGATTGTTCGTCTCGGCTCAACTTTTGACTCAAACAATCAACACTATCTTTAATGTCATGCCATTTTTCAGCGATCTGCTGATCAAGTTTTTGCTGCATTTCTTTCGTCAATACTTCAGGTGGAGAAGGCTGTCTATCTAGCGACTTTTTCACCATTTTATGAATATCAACAAATAGATCATCTAGTTGTGGTTTTATTAGTTCTTTGATTTTTTGCATACAACTATTTTCGCTCTAAGTGTTTAATCGATAAAGATTTGACATTATCTTGCAATTGCTGGCGGGCTTGCTGTACATAGACATTCGGGATAAGTGAAGAATGCGGATGAAAAGCCTCTCGGTCACGTTGGTCATGACCATACAGGGCCTGAATTAAGTGAAAAGCTAATGCTGGTTTACCCTCTTGCTGCTCATGCATCAAAAAGTTCATGTCAAAATGACGTAACCAATTCGAATACATATTCTTTGGAAAGACTCCTTGCATATATGAATTCACCCATTTTCTCGATAAAGGGATTAACTTAATTTTCCTGCTCTGCCATTCTTTGACAGTTATCGGCAAGATATCTTTACTAAAAATGACCTTACCAAAAAGATCATTTACAGTTATCTTCTTCTTTGCAAAGACTTGTCTAAAAAATGAACCGTACGCTTCAATAATTTGTTCTAAAAAGGCAGTGTAATTTTGCAGTGTTTTTATGAAAAAATCAGATAAAGGGATAAAACGACCATCTTTTCTTGCTTTACTATTTTTTTTATCATTCACATATAAAAGCTTGAGCTCAACACAATAATCATCCAAATTCCCCAACAGGTTTTTTTTAGGCCGACTTGCCAAACTCAACAAACTGATATGCCACATCCAACACGCATATGCATTAAGTTGATTAATAATGTGCTTATCTTCTTGGATGTTTTCGTGACAATGTCTATGTAAAATATGGAATTGCTCTTTCACAAAATTGGGTTCAAGTGCCAGTTGGCTCCCTATCCTTCCTATAGATAATGCAGATTGCACTTTGAATTGTTGTTGCAATATTTTTAGTTCAGCCGTGTCTTCAGTAAAATGTGTGGAATGTGGTGTAAGTGCTTTTTCTAAAAAGGCTAGATATGTGCTACTGAGTTGAGTTTTCGGTAGCCCGCCATAATAGATACCAGGCATGTGATGCTGACTATCCCGCCCAGCAATTACATGAGCAAGATATTCATTATATGTTTCATAATATATATGAAAATATAATTGAGCCTGCAGTTTTTCTACAGTGATCGAACCTACAAACCGATTATCAAGCCAATTCTTAAGTTTCGTATTAATGTGTGTTGATGAAATTAGTGGATTCGATGCTTGTTCTATATAGTCAAACCAAGCAGAAGGTAAATGTAGTTGATGTGTCATCACTTCATTCCACCGCACATGATTTAAGCTCTTAATCTTCTGCTCTGTAATTTTAAGATTTAATTTGAGTAAATATTCGCGACGTCTACTTGAACCATTTTGGATCAAAATTCCATCTTGAATAAGCTCGTTAAAATCCATCAGTGCGACGGGTGATAATCCCGTCAAAAGTGACAATAAACATGCTGCAGCGATTGCAGCATCCCTCCAGTGCCCGGATAACTCGGTTCTCAACACATAAACAATTTGCTTCAGTATATCTGGCGCCAAATAATGTGGATTTGTAACAAAAGGAGCATGACGGCGCTGGCGATGCCGCATTAGATGCGTCGCATTATCGCTGAGTATATAATTTAAATTTTTAGACTTTTCATCTTCTGAATAAAACTCCATTTCAGGATCTAATAGATCAACTTCACCCTCTTCATCTTTGTGAAGAGCGGCATCATAAATACTGATCTTTGCGTTATGTCCAATATCTACTTGCTTACCCGTTTTAATTTCACGAAATTTTTTGAGTTCATTTTTCGTCGGCCATTGCAAAACTTTACTTTTTTTTGACTTACGCTGACGATGAACAACACGACGATCATCAAGTCTTTTAAAAATTATTAATAGAGCCGATAAATACTCTATGGCTTGTACTTGTTTGAAATCTTTAATATTAAAAAGTTGATTACGATCCTCCTTTTTCAAGTTACGTTCGTACATGACATAGCGATTTAGTAGCTCACTGCATTCTTGAAATAATTCAGCATGATTAGAATCCAGAACATATCGTGATACATAGCGAAAGAGATCACAAACATGTTTTTGCTTATTCTCAGCTTTATCAATTTTTGCAAATTCTTGATACTGCCGATATGTTAAAAAACTCGCTTGCAAAATCAAATAACGTACAGACGACAACTCTTGAGTATTACTAATATTCGGACATGAAAAATAACTCAAAGCAGCCAAAAAAGAATACTTACCGATCTGTCTGGAGCCTGATATATAGCTATAAATTTGTTGTGCTAATTTGTATAGCGCGTAGACTTCTTTATACAAATCATCTGATAGATCAATAAATTGTGTATTCACAACAAGATCACGTAACAGACAATAATCTTTTTGGAATTTTTCTGCTAAATCTAAAAAGTGCTCTTCTGCGTCAATCTTCGGCATATTCATTTTCGCTTAATTTTTTATCACATTGCATTGTCTAAATTCATTACGATCTGAACAATTTTGTAAAAGTTGATCTTTTATTGAATTCTTTGTTAGCTTAAAAAATCGAGCAAAAAATTTAGCATCCAGCTCTTTCTGAGCTTTCCTTTCAAAGCACAAGTGTTGCTGTGATTTTTCGATAAAATCATCAAGATTATGTATCAACTGTAAGATTGCAACATAATTAGAATGCACACGTAAGCCAGGCTCCGTTTGCATCAATAGCAAGATTTTTTGCCAAATTTTGACGTAGATTGCTTTGAACTTTGCTTGTACTACGGCTTTCTGACTCTGTTTAATCTTTTTGATTTTCAGTAATTCTGAGTTGATTTTTACTATCTCAAGTTGAACATTTTTTCGACCAAAGCAAAAGGGCATTATAAATTGCCCCATAAAAATCTCTATATTTTTTACTAAATAGTCAAATTTTAACATTTTTATCGATATAAAAAATGAGCATATCTTTGTATATGAAAATTCATTTAATTAATCAATCAAATCTTCTTAAAATTACAATTATCAACAAATACATAGGTTTTTCTTATTAAAGTTGATCTAAATTTCAAATATTCTTCCACTTTTTTTTAGTTTTCTGTTATTACCTTCATTCTTCACCCACAGCAGCAAGTAACCTGAACCGCAGGTCGGGTCATACACGAGAAGTAAGCGCTCTTTACCTTGGGTGACCATCTTGGACGATAAGGTTGACACTTTTTGCGGGGTATAGAACTCGCCGGGTTTCTTTCCAGCACCGGAAGCAGACTCGCCAATCCGGTATTCGTGGACATACCCCACTACATCAGCTTCGGAATTGAAAATATCAAAATCAATATCATCTCAATGACTGAGAACTTTTACCACCAGTTAATTACGGTTACTGGTATTATTGCCGAGTTTAGTAAAGTTCAGATCCTGGGTCTTCAAATAGGTGGGAAAGTCATCGGCAGAATCAGTGCCCAGATTACTTTGTTTAATTGACTTAAGGGTGCAGTAAATCATCCAGAATGAATGCCCTACAGCCACGATGCACAAGGCTATAAAATAGTTGTTTTAGGGTTAAGGCATAGCACGCTTCTTCAAATAGTGTTCTTTTTAATTTCTTCGATTATGTCACATGCTCAAGATTGTTTTCATCCAGCTCAAGGATATAACATCTTCACCGGCTAACAGCTCATCGGCAAAGTTCACCGCTTTCTGACAGGTATTTAAAGAAAATAACAACCAAGATGTCATCTCGAAATTCGTTTACCACCATGCTGCTACGCAACATATTGGCAATATTCCAAAGTTGTTTTTGTAGCTGTTGCAGTGACACCAGGGTCATGCAGAATCCATCAGTCTATTTTTTTATAATCATAAGTATAGTTTAGTTTGATGATCAAAAACTTCCAGAGTGATGGGACTTTATTTGTCACTGCGATTGTACTTTTTCAAATATTGCATTAAATCCGGTCCCGGATAAGAAATGTAGCAAGTTGCTACATGCTTTAAATCAGCGCTGATGAAAAAATCCATTTTAAAGCATAGTCATACATAAAAGCTGTAGTAAGTTGCTACACTTTTTAAATAATTTCTTTACCAAAAATCTCATTCAAACGCGCGCGATTTTGCTGAACGAAATCAGGATCATTTTTCAGTTTATATTTCATCTCTTTCTTGAAGTCACTCATGGAAGCACCCGCCACAGCAAAATCCATTTGGAACATAATATCGTTTACAATCACGTTGGCCTGAGAATCGGTTAAGCAGCCTTCGGGCTTAAACCATTTGCTGAACTGTTTATAATTCGGATCATTGGCATAGATATACCAAGAACGGACTGTCAGATCGAACTTTGCCCCAAGCTCTTTCACAATAGCATTATCATCAAAATCGACATCCAGGTAGATCTGGGTCTTTTCGTTGCTGTGTGGGATCACCGCCTCAGTATGTCCATTCACAATTTTAAAGCGCACACCCACCACAGGACGGCCTTTCTTGATGGTGTCATATTCGAGTTTAAGGCTGGTTCTTTGATTAATTTCTTCAATAATCTTATCCAGCACATAACGCCTGAAGTCTACCCAGCGATCATATTTTTTTTCGCCAATGTCGGTAAGTGCCTTAATATTTTCTAGTGATAGTTCAACTTCATAGCAGTCTTGATTGGCATATTTGAATTCGTTTTTAATAAAGTAGGAATACAAGCTCATACTGGTTACCGAGTCTAAAGCAAATAAATCCTTTAATTGGTAAGTAGTAAAATTGCCGCTTGCCAGACGAGTAAAATAAGGCAGCACTTCACTGGTAAAACGAATCTGCAAGGCATTTTTAGCATCATCTTCCCAACGCAGTTCTCGAATAATCGGGACTACTGAATGGACTTTTTTAACCTTGCGCTTGCTTTCATCTACGGGTTCTTCAATGACAAAATGGGCCACCCGAGAGGATAGTTCTTTATAGATCCGGTCAATCGCGACATTAATGGAATTCTTTTTATCCAGACCCAGCAATTCGCCTAGATCATCTTTATGCAAATAAATATAGGTTTGCTCGGTAATTTCACGATCTTGATTATTTTTTTCACCATAGTTGGCCACTGCCATCGCATAAAGTAATGCTTTGTACTCATTGGATGACAGTTCGATCGGTCGGATCAGGCGATTGCTGGTACTGACCACGCCATTATGTCGAATATTGCCAATACAATACGGTAAGTATTCTATTTCTTCTTGTTCATTCAGCTTGTTCATAGGTGGAAAAAAAAGTTATTTTCTACATGTTATACACAAAAGTGCAATCTCATGCAAATTATCCACCATTTTAACTCAGGCAAACCGATCCTTGGCCAAGAAACTCTTACATCCCAAGCTAAGAGTGGAAAGCTTGTCACTCTGTTTTGCCATTTAAAACACTTTTTAAACATGAAGTGGAAAGCCATATTAAAAATTCACTTTTTAATGACAAAGCTTCCACTTTTAATATTTTTCAGAGATTCTTAAGTCAGCTAAAAAGGGAAAAAAACCATTAAGCCCTGTAATAAAGTGGAAAGAATAATAAAAAATACACCTTAATAGTGACAAAGCTTCCACTTTTAGCCAGTCCAGAAGTGAAAATGTACAGTCACCTTGATGAAATTAGCAACAAACAGTTTATCCACAGGATAAAAATATCAAAATGACAAGCTTTCCACCTTTAAGGTTAAATAATTCAACTTATCAACAGATTAAAATATTGAATTTAAATAATTTTGTAAGATAAATTTAAGTTTTTTTTTAAACCCGTGACAAACCTTCCACCATAGTGACAAACCTTCCACCTTTCAGTGACAGACCTTCCACCTTTCAGTGACAAGTCTTCCACCTTTCAGTGACAAACCTTCCACTTTTCGGTGACAAACCTTCCACTTTTCGGTGACAAACCTTCCACTTTTAAATCGATAAGATATTGATTTTAAAAAATAAAAAAGTGCTTTAATTATAATTAACTAATTATATTAATTAATACTAATTATAATTAGCTAGCTATATTTTATAAAAAAACCAATGTGTTTGTTTTTTATCCAGATTCAGATTATAACTTCAAACTAAGCTCAACAAGGTGTAGCAACTTGCTACAAAGTTCTTTATATTACAATAACTCAAGTGAGGATAATTATGACAACTCGGTCAACTAAAATCATTGCGGTGGCAAATCATAAAGGTGGTTGTGGAAAAACAACCACAGTCGTTCATCTGGCATCCGAACTAGCCGACTTGGGTAATAAAGTATTGGTGATAGATTTAGATCCTCAGGCCAATGCAAGCTTACATATTGGATCAAGACATCCAAGTGAAGTGGAAACCACCTCTGCTGAGTTACTGTTGGGTGATTTAAGCCTATTATCAGATTCTCTGGAAGAAGAAACCAATTTCAAAAACGTTTCTTTAATTTATGGTTCACTCAATTTAGGTAAAGCTGAAGATCAACTCAAAGATGATGCCCCAAGACCATCTGAAGAACTCTCCAATAAGTTAGAATTATTAAAAGGATTATATGACTTCATTCTGATTGACTGTCCTCCAAGCCTAAAACTGCTCACCAGTAATGCATTGGCAGCCTCTACCCATGTGATGGTACCAATTGAGTCAGGTTCACAATATGGCTTGTATGGAGTAACTGACTTGATTAACCATTTAAGTAAAATCAGACGGGTCAATCCTGAGTTAAAACTTTTAGGCGCATTGTTGATTAAACATGATGAACGTCAAAACGTCTGTAAATTGATTAGAGATGAAGCTTTAAGCCAAGTCGGTGAACTGTTAAAAACCACCATTCCTATGAGTACTAAAGTGAATCAGGCCGCAATTTTACAACAGCCTTTATTCAGTGTAGATAAAAACGCTAAAGTTCGTAAAGCTTTCCAAGATTTAGCCAAAGAAATCATCAATCGTGTTGAATAAAAGCCTGCTGAGAATATTATGGTAAGTACAAAAGAATTGCTGGCACAACGTTTACAGCAAAATACTCAAAAGCATCAACAAGCTCAGCAAGAGCATGTTAATGATGTGAAAGAATTGCGTCGTAATGTACAAATTACAGATATCCAGCCAAGTCCAAATCAGCCAAGAAAAATATTTAATCCACAAGATATAGAAGACTTGGCGGCATCGATTGAAGAAATTGGCTTGTTACAACCAATTGCAGTGCGGCGGATCCAGGACAAATATGAATTAATCGCTGGTGAAAGACGCTTGAAAGCGCATCAAATTCTCAATAAAAACACCATTGAAGTAATTGTCATTGATGCATCTGATGAAGAAGTAGCATTGTTAACGCTAGCGGAAAACTTAAAACGGGAAGACTTAACTGATTATGAAATTTATGTGGGTTTAAGTTCACTGGATGAGAAACTAAAAAAGAACAAGCAAAAACTTGCAAAATCCTTAGGCATGAACCGGGAAGATATGTATAAATATTTATCTTTCGAAAAATTACCTCAAGAGCTGATTGAAGATTTAGAGCAACAACCTGCATTGCTGGCGCGAACTGCCGCAACAGCAGTCAAAAAGTTTCTCTCTGATTATGAAGAAAATTACAGCAATGCTAAAAAAGCACTGCTAGAAGCCTGGGCGAAATTACTGAAAAAAGAAGTAGAGCAAACAAAACTGGCAGTCTTGGCAGAAAAAATTCTCAAATCGAAAGAAACCAAACAACCCATTAAAACGTCAATTGTGCATAAAATTGAATATGATGGGAAAGTCGCCGGCAATATCAAGTTTGATCACAATACTTTAAAAGTGTCATTAAAGATAAGTGAATTTGATGATCAAAACTTACAGGAGCTGGAAAACCTGTTGAAAAAAATGCTAAATCAGTAATAGAAAAAAAGTGTAGCAATTTGCTACACCTTTTTCTCATTAAGTCATGAACAATTTCCGCCTCAATCACGACAAGCAGTACTCAAACTAAATAATTATTGACTCAATCCTGATATGGCTTAATTAATGACACGTCTTAATAAAGCAGAAACAACAAAACGTTAAGTAGTAAAAAAGAATCATCAAGATTTAAATTGACTGTTTAAAAGTCAAAGATAAACACTGATTTCACGATGCATAATCTGCTTTAATTTGACTCTGATTCATTCTATAGCTCAACTTTTAGAGCCTGAAATTGCTTAAAAATACTCCTTCGATAGTGTTAAGTGTTTTTTTAGTTTACAGACCTAGGGTGATCACTCAGCTGTTTATGTGGGGTGAAAAGAGAATGAGGAAATTCAGTTTGGATAATCGTTCATTTAGTAAACCTACTATTTGGATCGCAATATCCATCCATTAAAATTTAAAAAAACTCTATAATCAAAAACTTTTAGAACAAAAAATTATTCTATTTCCTCCTGTTGTGGTCTTAAAAAATTCGTCATTTCGCCTCATGCTGAAAACCCTGCAACGAAGTGAGATCACTGAACAGCACATATTGAAAAAATTTATCCGTGATGAATGCCGTCAAGTCCATCAGGCCTCGGTCTGTGAACTTTCTTCGACTCTGTTTGCCAAATATCGTGGCCAATTCTCTTCAGAAAGATCTGGATGCTATTTGCCAATATGCAGACAAACAAAAAGGGGGGATGAGGTTTTAATGCCGTTGACATAATATAAAACAATGATTTAAGTCAAAAGTATAGTAACGTCTGGGCCTACCATATAAAACAACCCCTTACGTGTATTAATCGTAAGGGGTTTTTTAATTAAAACAAAAAAGGTAGCAAATAGGTAGCAAAAATGACAACACATTTATTCCCATTTTTACATGAATACGTACCTCCTGAATTTTTTGCTTCTACTCATGTTAAGCAAATTTTGGAAGCTAAAACTTTGAATGGTTCTTTACCCATATTATCAGCAATTCAATTACTGCTTAGTTGTGTATCAGATAACGATGAATTACATGCATGTTCAGAATATGAGTTAGTAGCTCAGTATGTGAATACACTAATCACAATTAAAAATGATTTAAAAAATGATAAAAATATTATTAAATTTGAACCAAATAAATTTGGGCCTATTGAGAGCAAAGATTTTTTAGAAAGTTTAGATAATTATGATTTTAAAAGTATAAAAACATTACGAGAATGGATTAATTTCTTAAATAATTTTTCTATGTTTAGAATTCATTCTAGAAATATTTTTAAATTAAAAAGAGATATAGATTCTAAAAATAAGAATAGTTACAGTCCTATTTCGAAAAGAGATCAAGCCGATAAGGCGCGGCAATTAATTTTTAAAACATTAGCCTTAATTCCCGAAGTAGAACAAAAAGAACTGTTAAAAGTTGAAAAAGGGAAAAGAGGTTTAAAAAAAGAGATACGACTTTTAATCTCTGAAGAAGATTATAAGAAATTTTTTGACTCGAATGAAAAAACTTTTGCAAACCGATGGTCTGAAGTTTTACCTGAAATTAAGCCCGCATTGCTGAAATAAAAAAAGTAGTCTACTAGGGGGTGTCCTCATTTGGCTTTGCACCAAATAAATATGCAGGCTATACGGATCATAGATTTATAATTGCGTGCTAGTTTATCGAATCGAGTTGCAATAGCACGGAAATGTTTGAGCCTGTAAATAGTTCACGCTGCCTGAATCGGCAATTTGGACTTGTGGATGCCAGATAAAAGGTAAATAGCTGACTGCACACCAAATCAAGACCGGTATTAAAAAAGACCCCAAGCCAAACAGTAGTTTATTTCTTTGACTGAGTTCACGTGCAACGTAACCCATAGTGTTGCCCCTCAATATTACAATTTTTATAAAACGTAATACTGATTAAGCAAAATGGGTGCCAAAATGATTGTTTTCATTCACTAGATTGCTGGAAATAGCCTAAGCTGAAAGAAACTAATGCTTAAATTACGCATAATGCCACCTTTTACATAGAAAAAAGGCTTTAGAAGCAGGGGCGTTGTGCAAGCCATTATCTGGTGTGTTTAGTCCCTGGTTAAAAAAACGTGGAAACAAAAATCAGGTGGCTTAGATAGATGGGTAAGGAGCTAGCGGCACTGTTGCAAATAGTGATTTGAGTCGATGATGTTCCCTTTAAAAAGTGCTTAGAGACCGAAAACCCTGTTGATTAGACACACTTCACCCTGAGGCTGACCATAATAAAATGACGATGCTTGTCCTTTACGTAGTGCACGCATGACTTCAATACCTTTAATTGTGGCATAAGCAGTCTTCATAGATTTGAATCCTAATGTGGCCCTGATGATTCGCTTTAACTTACCATGATCACATTCAATGACATTATTTTTATACTTAATCTGCCTGTGCTCAATATCTACTGGACATTTTCCTTCTCGCTTTAATCGTGATAAAGCATGGCCATAGGTCGCTGCTTTATCTGTATTGATGACCCGTGGAATTTGCCATTTTTTCACCGTATTGAAGAACTTTCCTAGAAAACTATAGGCTGATTTACTGTTCCGTCTAGCGGAAAGGTAAAAGTCAATCGTATGACCCCGTTGATCAACTGCACGATACAGGTAAGTCCATCGCCCCTTCACTTTGATATAAGTCTCATCCATATGCCATGAATGTAAATCTGTAGGATTACGCCAATACCAGCGTAACCGTTTTTCCATTTCTGGAGCATAACGCTGAACCCAACGATAAATTGTACTGTGATCCACATTTATGCCTCGTTCAGCGAGCATTTCTTGAAGTTCACGATAGCTGATGCCATATTACAATACCAACGAACAGCCCAAAGAATGATTTCACCTTGAAAGTGCCGACCGTGGAAGGGATTCATCTGCTGTATCTCGAAATAAATAAGATATTTAGCTTATCATGTCAGCCTATTTGCAACAGTGCCAGTATCGAAAGCTTTTAAACGTGCAGTTAAAAAATAACGTAAAAACTAAAATATGGAAGAATTTCTACAATTTGATCAGACATATAGCGATTGCTGGCTCATCATTTCTCTACTTTTGCTATGTAAACAACTTGCAGTAAATAAATTAGAAATTGACATTCTGCTTAACCTAAAGACACAGGTATCTACACATCTTTCTCGATCCTGAACATGTATTGCTATTTTCTCTAACTCATCAACTGAATATTCCGAAGCTGGCTGGAGGGTATCAGTTTACTGAATAAGGCACACGAGTGACCCGAGTGGGAGCTTGCAGTTATCACCACCCGGGATTTCACCTTTAAAATATTGGTATGATCCTGCCATAGCCAGGTAAAAACTCAGGGTTAAAGCACCGCACCCTCTAGAAAAATGCAGCGCGGGTCTCATGGTCCGGGTGCCGTTCAGCCGTGGCCATGCTCAGGTTTACAGAGCAGCTAAGGGCTAGGCAAAAATGATGGGCTGGATAATCAGCTTTTTACTCTTAACCTTTGCGGATCATAAAAAGGTAACTCCACCACTTTGGCTTTCAGGCGTTTTTTAAGACCATCCAGTTGTCCAACTTCGACGGCGGTGTCTGTTAGGGCATACTGCGGTGCAAGGCGGCACAGGGCAATCTGTTGCTGCAGCACAGGGGAGTTGGCTGCACTGGTCACCACACCCACAGGAAAACGTCCGACATAGACCAGGTCGCCATGCTGGACCGCTTCATTGCCTTCCAGCACTAAGCCCATCAGTTTATGCCGGCTTTCCGGCGCCTGATTTTTCATGGCTTGTTTACCGATAAAATCTTCTTCCTTGGTTTTCATCGGTACTGTAAAACCAATGCCGGCTTCATAGGGATTGGTTTCGGCTGAAAACTCATGCTGTGCAAAGATTAGCCCGGCTTCTATGCGCAATAAATCCAGGGCATCAAAACCGAGCGGAGCAATGTTATATTGCTGACCTTCCTGCCAAACGGCATCCCAAAGCTGTTCGGCATGGCTAGGATGACACCACACTTCAAAGCCTAGCTCACCAGTATAGCCGGTGCGTGATACCATGACCGGAATACCGTCTGTACCGCCCAGCTTGCCGAGGGTAAAGTGGAACCATGCTAATTTTTCTACGCTTGGCTGATGTTCAGGCGTCCAGATCAGTTGCTGCAACAGCGCACGGCTGTGTGGACCTTGCACTGCAATATTATGAATATGCTGGGATGAATTGCGGATGCTGATTTTATAGCCATGCTGCTGTGCCAGCTGTTTCAGCCAGGTTCCTGAATATTCATCACCGCAAATCCAGCGGAAACAGTTTTCACCCATGCGGAAAATCGTGCCGTCATCCACCATGCCGCCGGTTTCCAGACAGGAGGCCGAGTAGGCAATTTCACCCACCGCCAGTCTGCGGATATTGCGGGTCAATGCATACTGCATAAAAGCTTCTGCATCTGGGCCGGTAATTTCAAATTTACGCAGCGCGCTTAAATCGATCATGGCGACCCTTTCACGGCAGGCCAGATATTCTGCTTTGGCACCCCAGCCGTCGTATTCATTGGCAATCCAATAGCCGTGGTACTCACTGATTTTTGAAGTAAGCGCTTGGATGCGCGGAAAAAATCCTGATGCTTGGGTCATGCGCGGCAGTTCCTTGGGGTCAATTCGATAATGCTGGGAGCGTGGGAAATGCTGATCCTGATCATAAATCCGGACCAGAATATCCGTCGGTACCCAGCCATTGGAAGGATCAATATCGTCAGGGCAGGCAGATGATGCACAGAGCAGATCACGGTGGGCACGCAGCAGGACATAATCTCCCGGTCTGGACCACGGTTCTGCCATGCTGATTGCACCGCAAGGTTCAACAAAGGTGTTGTAAAACAGGTTAATGGCAGGCCATGCATTGCGGCTTTGGATGCCAAAAGGCTGCAGAACCTGGTTAAAATTATCGGTGCAGGAAATATGGCCAAAGTAGCCGGAATCGTTATAGAACTTCGGACTGCAGGCACTCAGGAACATATCGTGCCGGCCCACGGTGTCTTGAACCACTTCGGCCAGTGCTTGCAGATCTGAGGCAAAAAACTTAGAGTGCAGCCCGGGAGCCGGGGTGGCATGCCCCAAAATGGTCCGGGTGGCCATGGCATCCAGACCCAGTTCTTGGCCCTGGGCCAAAGCCTGGGCATCAAAGGCCAAAAAATCGGAACACTGCTTGCCCGACAAGTCTATAATTTGAATCCATTGTCCTGCTTTAACGCTATACGTCCGTGCTGAAGCGCGTGGTATCAGAATTTCCTGCACCGGTTTGGCTAAAGGCTGCGGCAAATAATAATGCACGGGCTGGGCTTTAAATAGCGTCACTGGAACTTCATCTATGCAGTACTGCTGCTGTACATTCATGTCCAGGCCGGTATTCAGCACGATGACTTGAATTGCCGCCGATGCCTGAAAAATGTTCTTTCCAGGACTATGCAAGGTCAGCGCCTGCTCCAGCCAGTCAGGCTGTATAGCATGTTGTGCTAACTGCTGTTTCAGGCGCTGGCTAGAGGCGCTGGCCTGATTTAACTGTGCATGTGTAGCCCGAGCACCATTGGCCACTAGGTGGGATTCGGCCTGTAGTGCCTGTAGCAATTCTGGCTTAAGCTGCTGTTCTGTATTGAAAATCAGTAGATCAATACTCTGTTGTTCAGGTAAGTCAAATTGAATGCGATCACCCGCATCCAGGTCAAAAATGTGCATGCACTGTGCATCTGCGCGCAAATACAGTTCATGGATTGGCTGCTGCAGATGAATATATTCATCTGTCACTGCAGTGGCTAAAGCTGAAGTAAGCGTTCCCATAGATGAGCCCAAAGCGTCCCGCTGGTTCTGATGCTCTTCATTTCACACATATTCTGCTGGAACAGCAATTTCTCCAGAGGTATACCCTGAATAGGGTAGTGCTGGATGTTGGCATGATTCCTGCTCAAATAATTTAACTGTAAAGAATAATTCAGCAACATGGCGCATCTTGCGAGTGAAGTGATGAATGACAGCAAAATAGAGACAGAGCGGGCCATAAACCAGGCAGGTGATTTAGATCAGACCCAACGGCTGCTTCGCCAGCGTGAATTGACGCTGTTTTATCTGCAGGCCAAATTAAAGCTGATGCAGATTCAGGATACCAAGGCCGAATTGCCACTTTTTCTGCAATGGCTGAAACAGCATTTTCCTGTGCCGGACTTGCCGGAATATTGTCTGGTGATGTGCTATCCCTTCACTCAGGAATGTTTCATTTTTCATGCCTTGGCGCAACCGCTGGCGCAGTCTGAGGTACGTCTGCTCCAAGAGCAGCTGCTACCGCGTTCTGTAGCGGTGATGCAGCAGGATGTGCTGCTGCTGGGGCAGCATGATTGCCTCTCGCTGTTTACTGGACAGAATTTTGCAGTCTGGCGGGTCTATTTAAACTATTCGGCAGCCCAGCCGGTGGACGTGGAGCTACTGCAGCAGCTGGATCAGGCTTTGCAATCGGGCTTTCAGGAACGTGCGCTACAGCAGGAGCGCATACAAACCATATTGCAGCAGGAGCGGCGTGATTTTTCGGCTGACTTACATGACAGCATTGCGCAAATTATTGGATTCTTAAGGTTGAAATCCGCGCAGCTGAACCAGCAATGCAAACAGCAGCCTGGCTATGCACCGTTGCTGGAACAGACCGAGGAGCTGGCGGCTTATACCCATTATGCTTACCAGCAGGTGCGTGAATTAATTACCGCCTCACGCTTAACCTATCAGGAACTGGATTTTTTCACCGCGCTGAAAAAAATTATTGCCGAATTTGAACATCAGTCCAGTGTGGCTTTTGAACTGGATAACCGTGTTCCACAGCTGAAAG
>NZ_PSQO01000002.1:0-5085 GCF_003000705.1 Acinetobacter sp. AR_0276
AAACTTTGAAATAAGTGTATGAATTTCAAGGTAAATTATAACACGTTTCGGATAAGGTGTATTATGTTAATTTTAGGAAAGGCTCTAGACTAGCAGAATGATTATGTTAGTCTAGAGCCATATAATTAACATTATTGAAGTATTTTACATGGCAATTTTTCGACATTCTTCTGCACACTGACGGCAAGCCTCAGCACATTTTTTACAATAATCATGTGAATGTTTTTCACACTCTTCCGCACAATATTCACAGATCTTAGCACAAAGCTCACAAATCTCTTTGAGGAAAGGTGAGTTATGTTGTTGCATACGCACACATAACTGACAAATATCTGCACATTCTAGACAACGTTGAATACATTCACGCATCATCTCTAAATCTTTTTCTTTTAAACAAGAAGTTGCACATTCAGTACAAATAAGTGAACAGTTTGTACATGCAGAAATACACTCTGAAAATTCCGTATTAATCATTTTTTACTCTCAACTTATATAATCAAAGAAATAATTAAAACATAATTTTTTTCTACTAATTATTTTAAATTATTAGTAAATGTAATACATAATGTTAATTTATATGAATAATTTTAATTTTAACTAAATCTTATTTATATTCCAAATTATTAAAAAACAGTTTTTAATTAGGATAGATGATCAAGTATCAAAAGCAGCTATTCTTAAAATAACTACAATAATTTTATCACTTTAAAAATAGATTTTCCCTCTATTTAACATAATGGCCGTTATACGAATTTAAAAATGGGAGCTAAGCTCCCATTTTTTTAAGTAATTTTTTCAAATAAGGCTTGGATGAGCATCTAAAATTCGAATTAATGTAGCTGCTGGTCCAGTTGGATAGCGTCGACCTTGTTCCCAATTTTGCAGGGTACGAGGACTAATATGCAGACGTGCAGCAAACTCATTTTGGCTCAAGCCTGTTTTTTCACGTACTTCTTTAATATCTGGTAGTTCGAGTTCTGTAACTCGACTTGCTTTAACTTCTTTACGTTTGATAGCTCCAGCTTCTTTGATTGAAGCAACCAAGTCATCAAATAAGTTGTTATCCATGAAATTGCTCCTTCACGAGTTGGCGCAGAATGGCTGTTTCCTTATCTGTTAAATTATCTTTCACTGATTTTGGATAAGCCAATAAGAAAAATATCTGATCATCCTCGGTGACCCAATAATAAATCACCCGAATACCACCACTTTTTCCTTTGTTACCTTGAGCACAACGTACTTTGCGAATACCACCGCCATTCTTGATTAGATCACCTCTATCAGGCTGTACCAAAAGATCTTCCTGAAGTTGACGATATTCCTCATCAGATACAAGGTCTTTAATTTGCTTGGTAAAGATGCTGGTTTCAATAAATAACATGGACTCTTTATACGTCAATGGCGTACTTGTATTTTAGCAGTTTCCATAACAAAAAACGAGAGTTGTCCGCTCTCGTTCCAAATAACGCCCATCATGCTAAATAAAAGGATATTCAGAAAAATATAGATGTAAAATTATGACCAAGAAAAGTTATTTGAGTTGTTATATGAGCGTTACTGTTACTCAGCAAAAGGATATTGATAAGGTTTTGAAGAAATACCCTGATTGCTGTTCAATCTGTAAAGATCATTTTGATGATGAAGATTTGACATATACAGTTTTTGGATATGACAAAAATCAACGTATGCAAGTCGTTTCAGGTTGTTGTATTGATGCTATATCCGACATAGTTCTTCTAGGCTTATGTGGTTGTTATGACCCAAATGACATACAGAATTTAATGAAAGAGCATCCTCTAGTAGATTAATTCTTTAAGGTGAGGTTGAAGATTTTCTAAAATTAACATAATACACCTTATACGAAGCCCAGGTTAATCCTGGGCTTTTTGTTGAATCTGATCATTGGTAGCAAACAGATCAGGATTGGTAATTTTGATGTTTTCCTGACAACTCCTGCAAAGCATCAGCCCAGCAAAAAGTTGTACATGTTCCCTTGATTCACAGAAGGCACATGGCTTAGGAAAAGAGATGATATTGGCTGAATTGACTAATTCTGTTGACATAAGAAGTAACCTTGGATTGTACATATTTATTTTTAATAAATTTCAATACTTTATACCTAATTTAGCCACTAAAATTTGTACATTATTGTATAATCCATGTGTACATATTATTTTTTATAATTTTCATTCACTTAGACCCAAAATAGTATTTATTTTTGTACAACACCATGTACAGAACAATAATCATATAAATCAAATTTTTAGCATAAAAAAGTCCATTAATTTTGTACACAATTCTGAAACTTAAAAATCTAAACTTTCATCAATTTTTTTCATAATTTCAATAAATTAACCTTAATTTTAAGATATATTCTGAAAGTTGGTTTGAAAGTTGTTTTTACATTATATTTCAATACTTTAAATCAAAAAATTGGATATTTTTTGAAAAACTCAATGAAAGTTTATTTTTTATTTAAAAACAACTAGTTATATTAGTTTTTATCCATTTTTTTTGAAACAGTTTCTATATGATAAAAAAACCTATAAAAACCATATCTAGCAAAGGTTTGAGGGTTATCATCTTTAGATGCGTGGTGTGTGACAAAAAAATCCCGGCATGTGCCGGATTCTGGATTAGAAAATTGGCTAAAGTGACGTAGGACTGGTGCTTGGTTTTACATGGAAAAAAGTATTTATTTTCTGGTTTATAAAAACGTAAAAAGATCAGTTTTTGTTCATTCATCCAGGTTAAAAATTTCAACCTAAAACTTTAATTATGAAAAGCTTCACAGAAAGCATTCAAATGCGATTTAAGAGCCTTTATCTAAAAAACATAGATCTATAGCGAAAAACAGAAAACAGCTCAAAAAACGCAAAAGAGAGTGAAGTAAAGAGATGTTTTGACTTTAGATAGCTGCATAGAGCGAGTGTCTACGAGCGAACTATCAAAATTTGCGCCTAGACTCTCTGAAAAACATTTTTTTGCCCTCTTTAGCCTAAGAAAGCTTAAGTTTCATGCAGAAATTTGCTCCTGGACCGAGCGTAGCGAGAAAAAAGCTCATGAGCGAAGCGAATTCCGAGTTGCTTTTGCTTTTTCTTAAAGTCACGCAAGTATTAACCAAAAAATTGCCCCGACGAACTGAGCGAAAGCGAAGTTCAATAGAGTTTGAGCGAAGCGAAAACCAAGGGCAATTTTTTATGACCTGAGCTTTTAAATATTTTTAAATCTTTTAAATGCTTTTAGACATGCTGAAAGCCTTTATTTATAAAATTCTTAGAGACTATAAAACGAGGTTTACCTTGCATTAAAACGAGGTTTACCTTGCATTAAAACGAGGTTTACCTTGCATTAAAACGAGGTTTACCTTGCATTAAGCGAGTTTATGATATAGCCTCGTCTTATTGAATTAAAAATATAACCTTTTCATATGAAAACAGAACTAATAGTTAAAGATAATGCATTAATTAATGCCAGTTATAACCTTGATCTAGTCGAGCAACGGTTAATTCTTCTAGCTATCGTTGAAGCAAGGGAATCGGGTAAGGGAATAAATGCTAATGATCCATTAACAGTTCATGCTGAAAGCTACATCAATCAATTTGGTGTACACCGAAACACGGCTTATCAGGCATTAAAAGATGCTTGTGATGATCTATTTGCAAGACAATTCAGTTATCAAAGTCTTAGTGAAAAAGGCAACATTATTAATCACAAGTCAAGATGGGTGAGTGAAGTCGCTTATATTGATAATGAAGCGGTTGTTAGACTTATTTTTGCTCCCGCTATCGTGCCTTTAATTACAAGACTAGAAGAACAATTTACAAAGTATGAAATACAACAAATAAGCAATTTAACAAGTGCTTATGCCGTTCGGTTATATGAGATATTGATTGCATGGCGTAGTACAGGAAAAACGCCTCTTATAACTTTGTCTGATTTCAGACAAAAAATAGGTGTACTCGATACTGAATACAAACGAATGTATGACTTTAAAAAATATGTCTTAGACATTGCATTAAAGCAAGTAAATGAACATACCGACATTACTGTTAAAGTTGAACAGCATAAGACTGGTAGATCAATTACAGGTTTTTCATTTAGCTTTAAACAAAAAAAATCAGTAACGAAGTCAGCTAAAAGTATAGGTGTAAGCGAAGATATAACGATCACTTTAACAGATGCACAACGCTATTCATTTGCGAGTAAATTGTCAGAGCTTCCAGAAATGGGAAAACTTTCACAAGGCACCGAAACCTATGAACAATTTGCTGTACGGATTGCAGATATGCTAAAACAGCCGGAGAAATTAAAAGAACTTACTCCATTACTTCGAAAAGTTGGCTTTCAATAAATGATGTCAATTGACATTGTAAAGTTGACAGTCAAGTATTAACACAAATTGAAAACTAGTTTACATAATGAAAAAACTGTCAGTTTCAGAGTTGGCTAAGCTTTACGGATATTCACGACAAGCCATATATGCGCATATAAACAAAGGAAATTTATCTAAAGGATCTGATGGATTAATTGACTTCGCAGAAGCCATAAGAGTTTTTGGGGAACCACAAAAGAAAGATACTAATGTCAATCAAAGTCAATCAATTAACAGTCAAAACTTGACAGAAGTTGACCTATTAAAACGTCAAGTTGACATACTGGAAAAACAGTTAAATCAAGCACTGTTTAGAGAAAATCAATCACTAGAACGTGAATCGTTTTATCAAGATCAGATCGAGGCCATGCAGCGCTTACTAGAAGCACCAAAAGCCAATATGACTACGTTTACCGATCAAGAACAGTCGCAAGCGAATGTAGCTCAAGTACAGCCAGAACCTAATATTGATGCTCCTAAACATGACGGATTGACTACTCCAGAGAATAAGCGCATTCCTGTTCCAGAGCATGTTGAACCAGAGCCTAAAAAGCGTGGCTTCTGGAGTCGTTTTTTTCTTCCATATGGTTAACTTAGGCTAAATAAAACCGTGGAACATTGCTCAATAAATAAGCGTGGAACGTGAAAAATCATAAAAAAAGCCCGAACAGTGATGCTCGGGCTATAAACTTTGAAATAAGTGTATGAAT
>NZ_PSQO01000003.1:0-14570 GCF_003000705.1 Acinetobacter sp. AR_0276
AATGTATCAATACGAGAATTTGCTTTAGCTTCGCGATCTTCTGCTTTTTCTAACTGTTTCTTTAGAAAATCGATCTGATTCTTTAGTTCAATAACTGTATTGTCTGTGTATTCAGGTGTATTTATAGTTTGTGTTGGAGACGTATCAGTGTGTTTTGAGTGTTTTCCACTAAAAGGTTCACCATAAACGCGGAGTAACTCAGAGAAGTCGATAGAGCCATCATGATCACGACTTAACACCCCATTTTTTATATCTTTATAAAGTGTAGCACGAGATTTCTTATACAGTGTGGCTGCATCACTAACACTGTATTTTGTACTTGTTTTCATAGTGTATTGCTGTGTATTTAGGATACGTATTGAAGAATACAATAAGTGTATTCTTCAATACACTCAAGCTTTAAACCCTAAGTTCTTTAAGTGTGGCAAAAACTGCTGTTGTTGGTGAGGGTTTCTAAGCATATCCTTAATTTTAGCAGCTAAAATCTCATAACTTTCACCTTCTGAGGCTAAATGGGAAAGCTCATGTAAACGTGATAATTGATTCCCGAATAGATTAATTTGAGCATCAGATAGCTGATAAAAATCTTTCGAGGTATGTGTTATGGATTTAGATTTTTCTTTAAAAGAAAAGATAATATGAGTGACTTTACGCCCTGTTTTTTTCTGCTCATAAGTGACTTTTAAAGGGCTATATTCATTGATTTGGTCTATAGCAGTGTCAATTACTCGTTTCTTGAAATCAGCGAATAATGGGTACTTTTTACCGAGTTCTAACATTGTCCGTAAACTCTCAACAGAAATTTCACGCTTACCTATTTGCCGATATTGAACCAGTAGCTCATAAATACGAATACCGTATCCACTATTGATCCCAGCAATGTCTGATAAGGCATATTTGGTGAATTCTCTACTTAGATTGGAAATAAATGGCAGAATGGGTTTTGAAAAACGGATTCCAATGACACTTTGACTATCTAAAAATTGGATTTCTTGCACCCATCTCATTTTTATAGATTTATCATCAATACTGAGGTTAATAGACCTCTCATAGAGTCTATTAATACCTTCCTTTAAATCTCTGTATGCAGTTTTCTCATGTACGCCCAATTGTTTTAATTCATCGACGCTAACAGGGTATAACTCATCATCTGTAATAGGCTGATTTTTGGGAATCCGTGAAATGGCAGCTAAGACAATTCGTTGCTCTACGGCACTTAATTGATACGATGCTTCTATTACTTGATTTGATTTTACAACGTGATTTTTATTCAAAACAAAACCATTGATTTTTCTAATATATGACAAATATATACTTGTCATAGTTAGTAGTCAATCCGTCATAGTTAAGTAGTCAATCCGTCATAGTTAGTAGTCAATCCGTCATAGTTAGTAGTCAATCCGTCATATTTAAACGCTGAAACCTTTGCTATATAAGGCACAGAGACGACTGAAAAGATTTAAAAGATTTAAAATATATTAAAAAGGAAAGAATGAAAAATTGCCCTATGTTTTCGCTACGCTCAAACTCTATTGAACTTCGCTTACGCTCAGTTCGAAGGGGCAATTTTTGGGTTAATCTCGTGATAACTTCAAAAAAGCAAAAGCAACTCGGAATTCGCTTCGCTCATAAGTTTTTTATACTCGCTTCGCTCGACCTAGATGCAAATTAAATCTGTTCGCACCCTCCGGGATGCTCTGTATCTCAGTCTCAGCAGCAAAGGGGAGTTTGTAATCAGGGAAAAAGCATGGCAAAAATTTTAATTGTGTCTGTTCGCTCGTAGACACTCGCTCTGTAAACTTTGGATAAAACCAACTGAGCTTAAAAACCAGGGCCACCGTAATCATAATCATCAGCTTTAGGTTGTACTGGTTCTGATTGAGTGCGTTTGGGAGGCGTATTTTGTATCGGTAATACGTATTCAGGAAGTGAATGCACCTTGAACTCAAAACATGGGGTACTGTTACGTCTTGAGTCTTCTAGTTTTTCATTCATTTCGTAGATGGACCAAGCTTCTTGTTTAAGTATAGGGCCTTGGTTTTTGATAATTTCATTCAAATCATTTTTTAGTTTGTCCTTATTTGTTGCATTCTTGATTAAGTAATTCAGGTAATACATGACTTCCAATGATGAAAATGGGTTGTTTTCAGCACTATAAAAATATTCATGTTGTTGATCTAATTGCTTTTGGCGTTCTTCGAGTTCTCGTTCTTGCTGGTTGTGTTCTCTGATTTTTTGGATTTGGGCGAGATATTCCGCTGTCGCATTTTGTTGTCCAACGCCTAGTTTTGGCTCTGGAAGGTATAGCGTGCTGTGGATCTCGTTATATTTTTCATAGCTGTCTGCTGAAACCTGATTTTTGATGGTGATGTCTTGGCCATCCAGTGTGTAGGTGACGGTCGGGCAGTGCTGTGCAAGGGCATCATTCAAATGATTTTCCCATTGTTTTCGGATATAGATCAAAAAAGTGGAATAGTCTTCATGGCCATCTTGAAGTTGGATTTTTTTGGCACCGCCTTTGGCTGGATCTTGAGGGTTATAGCGTTTGAAGTACTGTTCTGCGCTGCGTTCAATGCCGTCATCCGCTTTTAGCGAGAACATCAGATGACAATGAGGCTGATCTTCGCCACTGATACGTGATTTTACGTTGTGTATGGCGTATGAGTGCGGATATTGCTGTGGAACTATATGTTTGTCTAAAAACGTCTCTATGAGCGTTTTACGCTGTTCTGACGTGAACTCATTCGGTAGGGCAATTTCATACTCCATGTAGGCCTTGGCATTGGCTCGTTCATACGTATCTGCTGCCTGCCAAAAATCAATGGGATCTTTTACAAAGGCAGGCATACATCGACCAGGTTCAATATGTTCTATGGTCTCATTGCTGGTTTTGCGGATGCCTTCATACTGCATCAGCCGGGAAATGTAGAGATAATGGCCGGTCGCATAGCCCTTATTTTTGCTTTTGACGCTGAAGTGGTAGCTGGCCATGTTCACCTCTGCTGGGTTGTGGGTTCGGTTTTTATGCAGTGAAACGGAATGAAAACCGCCCGGATTTGAAATGCCTGTATGGCTGAAAAATCCGGTTGAAGGGGGTCAAGGGGGAAGCGCCCCATTGCGTACTAGTTTCTCCGATGAGGAGAAACTGTCAAGTGCGAATTATTTAATATAAAAATAAAATTTCTTTTCAAGAAATTTTATTTTTATATTAAATAATTATTTTCAGACTGCCCTCTTTAAATATGGTAAAACCATATTTAAAGAGGTTGCAGTTCTGAAAATTTGGCGGCAGATGATGGAAATGGAAAAAGCAAAAAAGCGTGGTCGACCTGCTCAGTTGTTACAGATTGCTGAGTTACATGCATTTGTAGAGTTTTTAGAACAGCAAGAACAGCTTTCTGATCTTCAATCTCAAGTGTTAAAGGCTTTAAATAGTGTTGATTGTAATTTTGAGGGGCTAACTCAGACAGATCAGGTTCTGGTCAAAGAGGCTTTAAAACCTTATCGTGAACATCTGAAGTTGAAATTGCTGTTTGAAGAGTTGAATAATCTGCCTCTTAAAACCGAGTATGAACAGAAGTTTTTAGATCTGTATGAACTTTTTCAAAAGAATGCACTAGATCAGATGGAACTAAATATTTTAAAAACCTTGGCGACACGGTATCTGAATTTTAAAGCGCAAAAGCTTGAATACAGTGATTTAGAATTGTATTTGAGTCAGCTACAGAAGAAGGATGCTGGGAAAAAACGCAAAGCTGAAAATCAACGTAAATTTGAATTAGGTGGTGCTGTTCTTGTCGCATTTAAGAAACTCAATATTGATATTAGCAATGATACTCCTCAACAGATTACCAATCGGATTGTGAATACGACAAAGTTTCATAATGAAGTACGTAAATCTTTAATTTTTAAAGATGTTAAGACAAATGCACTAGATCAGATGGAACTAAATATTTTAAAAACCTTGGCGACACGGTATCTGAATTTTAAAGCGCAAAAGCTTGAATACAGTGATTTAGAATTGTATTTGAGTCAGCTACAGAAGAAGGATGCTGGGAAAAAACGCAAAGCTGAAAATCAACGTAAATTTGAATTAGGTGGTGCTGTTCTTGTCGCATTTAAGAAACTCAATATTGATATTAGCAATGATACTCCTCAACAGATTACCAATCGGATTGTGAATACGACAAAGTTTCATAATGAAGTACGTAAATCTTTAATTTTTAAAGATGTTAAGACATATGAAAATGAATATTTTAAAGCAAATAAACTTTTTATTCAGGTGTTAGAAGGATTACATACCTGGCAAAAGGGCGGAGAATTATTGTCAGTAATTGAAATTAAAAAGGCCTTAGAAAAAGGCGAAGAGTAGTTTATTTAGCAGGGATTTTAGAGAAGTTGGACATTTCTATTTTGGGCTTACAATCGAATTTCGTATACAGAGACATTATGTAAATTTAGAGTACACCCTAAAGTAACGTCATGGCGACCCCAATCCTGAACCTAAAATCAATGTTTTAGAAGCCGTGGAACATCAATTTTAGTATGCTCAAAGAAAGTCTTAGATTTATACGTGACAATAGAAAGAGCCAGTTGTATGAACTGGCTCTTTCTATTTGGGATTTACTTACCCATTGCGATTTTTTACCGTGCCTCTCATAAATTAACAGTCAAAGCTGAAGAAGTGCTCTGGGAAACAAGAAACAAAGGCTTTTTGAATATCGCTGTACTCACACTCAGGATGCTTCTCTAAATAACGTCGAGTCCAAATCAGTGTGGCTTCATAATCATTAAAGCACTGATCGAGTTGTAAAAAGATCCACAGTTCATGGGCTTTTTGAATGAAAAAGTCATTGATGATCATGAGAGCAATTTTCTTTTCAGTGTTTGAATCCGGGTATGAGTACATATTACATTTCTCCGATAGTAAGGATAAATAGGTTAGTTGATAAGCTATTTATAACACATAAAAAATGTGTTTGTCACATTTTTTATGTGTTTTTTTAAGTTTTATAGTCTGTGTTATACTTCTAATTCAAACAGATTGTATTTATCACGATGCCATACGAAGAATTTCAAAGACTTATGGGGAAAGCAGGTCTTTCAATTAAGGAATTTGCAACCTTATTGGACATGAATCCAAACTCCATAACTAACTATAAAAAGATCGGAAAAGTACCTACTCATATCGCTGTTCTGGTTTACTTACTTTCTAGCATGAAAGATGAGGGTGTAGACTTTTACCCTATTTTTGAAAAAATTAAGTCGTATTCAAAAGACTAAAACTCTCGTTTGTTGATTGTTGTAAGCTGTTAGTGATGACGTAAAAAATGCCTGAAGTTCAGGCATTTTTTTGTTTCAGGGACTTATAAGCCTCGATAGAACTTTTCAATAAAGTATCGAGTTTTGAGAACCAGGGTGATCATCAAATTCTTATGTTCTGAGATCTTAGGTCGAGCAATCGGTAAACCGGACATTTCTATTTTGGGCTTACATTGGAATTTCGCATAAGGCGTATTATGTTAATTTTAGAAATTCTAAAAAAGGGATAGTTAAAAACTATCCCTTTATCTTGTAAGAATTATCTTAGTAATAATACTGGTTTTGTAGAGCTTGATAACAATTTGGTCGTCGTACTACCAATAAAAAACTGGCGTATTTTTGAGTGACCATATGCACCAACCACCATCATATCAATAGCGTTTTTCTCTTGGTAATCTAATATTGATTTCTCGACATCACCTTCAAGTACGATATCAATTACATTAAAACCATTATTTGCAAGCAGCTCTTTTGCCCAAGTAACTTGAGATGTCATATCACTATTTGGCTTACCAACATATACCACATGAGCTGTCAGGTTTTTTAATAAAGGGCTATTGGCAATTTTTTCTACACAAATGCGTGCAGTCTGACTTCCATCAAAAGCAATTAAAAAAGACTTAGGTGGACTAAAGAGTGCAGATGTTATTAATACGGGTTTATGAAGGGCACGAACAACATTTTCAATATGGGTTCCAACTTTACTGGAATCATGCTCAGTTTCAGTCCCATGCTTACCCATAACAAGAACTCGAATGTCTTCTTCCATTCCCATAATTGTTTCTAAAAGACTGCCATGGCGTTGAAAACTTTGAGCATCAATAGAAAACTTCTCCAATAGATAATTCTTTGCTTCCCGAAGAAGAATCTGACCATGCTCTAGCTCAATTTTTCCCTTACGTTCTTCGAGTTCAACTAACTCGTTTAGCAAGGTTTCTCGACTTCCTAGACCAATTGCACCACTTAAATCTTGTGGGGCTTTCGCTTTTGGCTTATCAATGACATGCAATAGTTTAATAGGTGAACTAAGTTTATCGCTAAACCAAGCTGCATAATCACACACAGTATTTGTTACTAATGATCCATCAATACATGCAATAATTTTTGACATAACTAATCCCTCTTAGTGGCTATTTAAGCGATCTAAAGCATCTGGTTTGTCGTGGATACCAAACTTATCGACTAATGTTTTACTAGCTTCATTCATTCCAATAAGTTCGACTTCTGTTCCTTCACGTCTAAACTTAATGACCACTTTATCTACGGCAGCGACCGCAGACACATCCCAGAAGTGAGCCTGACTAACATCAATCACAACTTTTGAAAGTGCTTCTTTGAAATCAAATGCAGAAGTAAATTTATCTGCTGAGCTGAAGAACACTTGACCTGTTACCGTATAAATACGGGTATTTTCAGGTTCATTAAATTCGGACTGAATTGCCATGTAACGTTCAATTTTATTGGCAAAAAATAATGCAGAAAGAAGTACACCGACTAATACGCCATAAGCCAAGTTATGTGTTGCAACGACCACGACGACTGTAACGATCATCACGATATTGCTAGAAACTGGATATTGGCGAATATTTCGTAATGAATCCCAGTTAAATGTTCCGATTGCTACCATGATCATGACCGCAACCAGTGCAGCCATTGGAATGACTTTGAGCCAGTCACTGATAAACACCACCATAATTAACAGGAAGACCCCAGCACTAAATGATGATAAACGGGTACGTCCACCAGATTTCACATTAATAATGGATTGACCAATCATGGCACAGCCTGCCATTCCGCCTAAGAAGCCAGAAGCGACATTGGCAACACCTTGTCCTTTACACTCACGGTTTTTATCACTATTGGTATCGGTTAAATCATCCACAATTGTTGCGGTCATCATAGATTCAAGCAAACCGACGGCTGCTAATCCCAGTGAATAAGGCAAAATAATAGCTAAAGTTTCAAGATTTAAAGGAATATCAGGAAGTAAGAAAATTGGTAGCGTATCTGGTAATTGCCCCATATCGCCTACGGTTCTTACATCTAAACCAATGAACAAGGCAAAGAGCGTAAGGAGGACAATACAAATGAGAGGAGAGGGTAAAAGCTTCCCTATCACTGGGATATAAGGGAATAGATAAATAATAGCTAAACCTCCAACTGTCATCGCATAGACATGCCATGTCACATTGGTGAGTTCAGGCAATTGAGCCATAAAAATTAGAATAGCTAAGGCATTCACAAAGCCAATCACGACTGACTTTGATACAAACCGCATCAGAGCACCTAATTTTAGATAACCTGCTAGGATTTGAATAAATCCTGTCAAAATTGTGGCTGCTAATAAGTATTGCAGACCATGCTCTTTAACCAGTGTGACCATTAATAAAGCCATTGCACCAGTTGCAGCAGAAATCATACCAGGGCGACCACCTACGAAAGCAATCACGACTGCAATACAGAATGAAGCATATAGCCCGACTTTAGGGTCGACACCTGCAATGATGGAGAAGGCAATTGCTTCAGGAATTAGAGCCAAAGCAACAACAATACCCGCAAGAACATCCCCGCGAATATTGGAGAACCATTGTTCTCGAATAGTGGATAACATGAAAATAGCCTATTTTTTTAAATTTTAGGAAAGGCTAGTGATGTGATATATGACACACAAGCTACTACACCACATCACTAGACAGTGATGAGTTATTTACTGAATTAAGAGGTAAATAAACTTATGGTGGCGTAAGTGTCATATTAAGAAAGATATCTATTTTGGAGGATTTCGGGGGCAATGATAGCAGTTAGACTCTTTTCTATCCACCCTAACCGCAGTATCGAAGTAAAAGTATAGAATTATCATAGATAATTTTAGAATTGATTTATGTCCATTTAACATAATGGGCATTATCCGAAATCGTCTTTTATAAGTTAAATAAAATCATATACTTAGCTATTTTACATAACCCGAAACTACCGCAAAAATCCGCTTTGGAAACAAAGCGGATTTTTTTTAAGCACTTTTGTCACTTTTAGCCAATAATTTTGACTAAAAATTACTCCAATTAGCTTGAGTGATACAAATTTATGATACATTATTGTATATACAAATTTGAATGTTTTTTATGGAACTGTATTTCGAATGGGATGAGGCTAAAAACCAAAAGAATCAGAAAAAACATGATGTATCTTTTGAAACGGCAAGCCTCGTTTTTGAAGATCCTTTACGGATCTCAATCCAGGATCGACATACCAATGGTGAAGAACGTTGGCAAACGATCGGTATGGTTAAAGGTGTACTGATGTTATTGGTGGCTCATACAATCATTGACGATGATGACTGTGAGATCATACGAATCATTAGTGCAAGGCAAGTCACTAAAGCGGAACGCAATCAATATGAGCATGGTTAGATATACACGCAAAGAACTGAATGAAAATTTCAGTGACAAGCAAGATGCTGAAATTAAACGCTTGCTTGCGAAAGGAACTGTACCAGATGAACAATTAGATCTATCTGACATTCCTGAGATTACCGACTGGAGTCATGCTGTTCGCCATGGGCAATTTTATCGTCCAGTGAAGCAACAAACATCTGTTCGTCTAGATGCAGATGTACTTGCATGGTTAAAGGCTCAAGGCAAAGGCTATCAGACACGCATGAATAAAATTCTGCGTGAAGCAATGCTAGAAGATCTTAAGAATCATTGATGAAAATGGAAGCTATAGACTCCCATTTTTGCTTCGCATAAGAGATTTTATGTTAAATGGGGAAATAGCATTTCCCCACGCTTTTCATTCTATGCAATATAGTCTTTTAATTTATGCGCTATAGCATATGCAAGTAAAGGGGGAACAGCATTCCCTACTTGAAGCATCTGATTAGACTTTGGACCTGAAAATATAAAATGATCAGGGAATGATTGGATTCTAGCAGCCTCTCTAACAGTTAAGCACCGATCTTGTTTAGGAAGAGTAAACTGTCCTGATGATGGCGTATCAAATCGAGTTGTAATAGTTCTTGCTATGCCATCACTTCTTAATCTTGTCCATGTACCGCTATAGATTGATTTAGTGAGATGTTCTTCTGGTAAGCTTTCTTTTCCACCACCTTCATGGGGAATCATCTTAAGACGCTCAAGAACTATTCTTGAGTGATTGGTTGCCTGATGGTTTTTAATGGTGAGAGATTTTTTTCTCAAATATAACTGATATTCTGTCTGAGCAGGAGATATGTAATCGTACATATCTTTTCCTTCTCCAGCTTCAAGACTAGGTAAATCAGAAAAAATTTCAGCCAGTTTTGGCGGCTCTTTATAATTTAATTTAGAAAAATCAAAAACTTGATATTCCTTAATACCAACAATAAAAGCTCTTTTTCTCTGTTGAGGCACACCAAAATCAGATGCATCTAAAATTTTTGCGTTAATGGTATATCCCATTTTCTCACAATCTTCTTTAATTAAATTAAAGAAGTAACTATCACTAGTTGTAAGTAGATTAGGTACGTTCTCGATTACAAAGGCCTTTGGTTGAACAAATTCAACAACATCTAAAAAGTACTTGAATAGATAGTTTCTTTCATCATCTAAACTGAGACGCTTTCCCTTTTGAGAAAAACCTTGGCATGGTGGTCCACCAAAAACGACATCAACTTTTCCTACCATATCCTCAAAAACTTCATGAATTTTTAAGTTGGTAACATCTTCGTTTAAAACTTTTGAATCTGGAAAGTTTATTTGATATGTCTTTGCAATATTTGGGTCTTTTTCTATTGCTAATAGGCTTTTAAATCCAGCCATTTCAAATCCGTATGACATACCGCCAACACCAGAAAATAAATCAATTGTTTTCAAAATCATACATCCTTAACTCGATTACAAGCTGAGTCAAAATATTCAGAATTTAATTCGGTACCAAAGAAACGTCGCCCACATTTTTTAGATACAACAGCTGTTGTTCCACTTCCCATGAATGGATCGATGACCAAATCATTTGGGTTTGATAAAACTTCTACGAAATGTTGGATAAGTTTTTCGGGCTTCTGAGTTGGATGCTTTCCAAATTTCTTTTCAGATTTTGGTGTAAGGCCAGTTTCAATAAAATCGTGCAATAATTTGCCATTATTGTTAAAAGTTCCAGAAGGGCCTTTTTTTATTAAGTAAACCCAAGCTTCTGTTGAATTAACAAAGGTTAAGTTCATGTTTCTAGGCATTGGATTCGTTTTATGCCAAATACCTGTAGTCTTGTAATAGAAACCAGCTTTTTGCGCAATTTCTATGATGCTTTCAACTTTGATAATAGACATAAAAATAATAACAGCCCCATTTGGAGCTAATTTTGAATAAGTTAATTGAAGAAAATCTAGCATTTGAACATACCAATCTTCATACGCTAAATCATCCCAGCCACTAGCTACAAAATGATTTTCTCTTAATCGAAATACTCCTGTATTCCGGCCCTTCATGAAATTTCCTAAATTGTAGGGTGGATCTGTCAGGCACAAATGAACTGATTCATCCTTAAGTAACTTTAGTCCTGCCAAGCAGTCTAGGTTAAGGAGTACAGAAGAGGAATCTCTATATTGCTGTTCATCTAAGCTAACATCATGATTTAGATAGTGTTCATTTAAGGGGGAATTCATCAGACAGCAAAATATTCAATTTAATTGCTGTATGATACCAACATTATAGAATCTTGTACTTTCTAGGCGTCCTTAATTGACGCTTTGTATAGCTAAGTAATGAAATACAATTTTAAGGAATGATTTGTGATTGAAAACGTATCCCCAAGATTAGGAATAAAATCTTCCCTTCCAGATCATTTACAAGCGTTTGTGACTGCTTATCTTATATGGAAAACAAATGATAAACCTGTAGTCATAGAATACTCAGAAGAGTATATCGATGCTGGGATAACAAAAATAAAATTTAGAGACAACATAGTTCATGCATTTACTCATTTAATGAGTAAGCACCCTTCTTATTCAACTGATCTATTTGATAATAATCAATTATTAACAGCCCAAACAGAACATCTCCAAGTAGGACTATTAAATTGTTATAAAACAGCCTATGTAACCCTTATTAACAGTAGTTCTAGTTCAGCTGAACGTTCAGGAAAAAATAGATATGCAAAGAAATTAGAATATACATCCTTTATTGATCTTTTTGATTGTTTTGTTGAACAAAACATAGATGAATACATCGATTTATTCATTCTTATTTTAAGAAAAGATGATGAGTTTTTAGCACACTCTGTATTTAAACCGTTTTCAGGTTTTATTAGCTTTTTGGTTGAGCAAACACAATATAAATTAGAGGACGGAACTGTAGAAGACAGACTCTATAAAAAGATTGAAAGAAGTATCGATTTCTTTGGCAATGGTCCATCTCGAATCTTAAAACCCTTTACAACAAAGGGACTTTACGACTTAGCCCCTAAATCACCAAGTCCTCCGCTGTCTCCTGAAGAATTCAATAACAAGAAAGATCGAATAGATAATTTATTTAATATTCTTCGGGTTCAATATGAGCAAAATACGTCTGAGTCTGAGTCTGAGTCTGAGTCTGAGTCTGAGTCTGAGTCTGAGTCTGAGAATCTAAGTGGTATTAAGGGATACAACAAAATTATTTATGGTGCTCCTGGAGCTGGAAAAAGTGCATCAGTTAGCGAGATAGTTGGTGAAAACTATATTCGAACGGTATTTCATCCAGAAACTCAATACTCTGATTTTATTGGGTGTTTAAAGCCACATAAGGACAGTAGTAGCAGAAACATTACCTATAGTTTCCGTAAAGGGCCATTTATTCAAATTTTAGAAAAAGCTCTACTGAATCCTGATACGCATTATTTTTTAGTTATTGAAGAACTAAATCGAGCAAATACTGCTGCAGTATTTGGAGAGATTTTCCAGCTATTAGATAGAGATGATGAAGGAAAAAGTGAATATCCAATTCTGATACAAGATGAAGATTTATATGATGCTTTAGAAGAAACCTTAGGTTCAGAGCATGAATTCATTGTAAAACGTCAGTTGATGATACCTAGTAACTTATCAATCATTGCAACAATGAATAGTAGTGATCAGGCTGTTTTTCCTTTAGATACTGCATTTAAAAGACGTTGGATTTTTGAATACCTACCAATAGATTTTACAAATTGTGCAACAGGCAAAGTTCCAATTCATCATACAGTTTTACCAAATGTAGAATGGAAAACACTAGCCCAAACTATTAATACTGTTTTGGTTCAACTCAAGGTTGTAGAAGATAAGCTTATTGGTCCGTGGTTTATTAAAGATAGTGATCTAGTTGAAAATCAAGCTGAACAAACTTTCATTGGAAAAATTTGTTCATACTTATGGGATGATGCCCTTAAGTATAAGAATAAAAATGAAATTTTTAAAAGTGATATTCATGGGTATGGTGAGCTCTATCAACGGTATTCTGATAAAAAGCCAATATTCTCAGATAAATTTATGCAGATGTTACAAACAGCACAAGATGTAGATACAGATACCTCTGATAAGACAGAAGCAGAGTGATGGAATATCAGTTTTTTGAAGATAAACAATTTATCGATTCAAAAAAAATCCCTGATTATGTAATTGATAAATTGGTTTCAGTTGGCGGTCTTGATGTAGTTAATCAGGGACGAAAAATCGCATTTTGTGGGGTCATTATCTCTGAAGGTTGTACATACTGTTTTGCTCCTGCTGGATCAGACCCTAAAAAAATTGAATCTATAGGAAATTTAATTAGGGTAATTCATGCTTATAAAGACTCTATTGATTCTAGTTTGTTAGCATTTGATGAAGATGAGCAAGGTAAGGTTATTGAAGAAATTTCCTTAACAGACATTTTTGAAATTATAGATCTATATTTCAGTGTGGGGATCTTAAGATCTAAGACACATACTTACAGTGAAAAGGGACGAACGAATTGGTCTAAAACAGTGAATAGAGAGTTTCCTGTATTCACTAGTGATAATGTCCCAATCTACTTTGACTTTCATAAATATCCAGTTTCCATTTACCAAGATGATTTAATTTCCAGTATTCATTGTGAAATTATTTTAGACATTTTGAAAAAGTTTCACTGGCTAGATGAGAGATTTAACTTTGTATCTAAAGATCAGTTAAGTGAAAAGAAATTACTTAATGAACTGGATGTTAATCAAAAAATTTCTCTGCTAAATCAAAGGTTACATTCAACTTTTGTTTCTTTAGAAATTAGAACCTTGCAATTATTGATCAGATATTTAGAAAGGGTTCATGAAAGTGGATCAAAGAATATTGTAATTGGAATTCGGAAATTTCATTACGTTTGGGAATTTTTACTTAGAAATATTTTCCATGATGTTGAAGAAAAAATTAATTCATTACTACCAGTACCTAAATATCAATTTTTAGGTCCTACAGATTTTAGTGAAACTTCAAATCAAAAAGCTATGCGCTTAGATGTATTCATTAAGAGTGAAAATTCTTGTTGGGTCATAGATAGCAAATACTATACGGCTACAGGTGCGCATAATGCTCCTGGATGGTCTGATCTAGTTAAGCAGTTTTTCTATGTCAAAGCTGTTAAATTGATTTATCCAGAGCTTGAATCGATTAAAAATATTTTCATATTTCCAGGGGTAAAAAATTCACTATCCAATATTGAAATGGTTTATCGGGAAGAATCTAAAGATGAAACAAAATTAGCGAAACTAGCGGAAGATTTTATTCCTATTGAATGTTTATATTTGGATCCTAATGATGTGATAGAGAGCTACTTAAAGTCTAAAAAAATTCATATTACAGATTATATTTAATTGGTAAGTTTTCCTAAAATTAACATAATACGCCTTATACGAAATGCGTTATAATTATCTATAGAAATCAATGCTGTAGTTTCTATTTTATAGCCCGAACATCCCTGTACGGGCTTTTTTTTGTGATCTTTCACGTAATATGGCTATTCTTTAATCAAATCCTTACAACTTTGATTAGCTCAGTTGAATAGTACCCTTAGCCATTCGGCAAGAAAAACCGGCTTAACCACCCTCTTTTCGGCTGCTCCGGTTCAACCGGCTCCGGCACCGGAATACGCTTATTTTCCGTTTTTTCCGGAGTAGTCAATCCGTCATGTTTGTCGTTATCTACATTCAATGTAGGTTCTACTTGAGATGGACTAGATTGCACTGAAGATTGATCTGAAGTTGGTGTGGGATGAACCTGAGTTGGCTTCATTTCAATTAGGGTAAGT